>NZ_BCBW01000028.1:0-53933 GCF_001315805.1 Olleya sp. ITB9 | reverse complement strand
AATCGTATAAAATACAAGCTTCAGTTTAAAGACGCTTCAGACAATACAATGACTATTGCATTAGGATATGACCAAAATGCAAGTCCAGCTTATGACAGAGGTTATGATAGCGAAAGGTTTAATACGCTATCCAATCAAATATACTGGACTATTCCAGATAAAGAATTGTGTATTCAAGGATTAAATAATTTTGATGTTTCAGAAGAAATTCCGTTAGGAATAAACATTAGTAACACAGGAGATTATACGTTTAAAATAAGCGAAACTTTAAACTTTCCAGCAAACGAATCTATTTATTTAAAAGACAATCAGAATAATACATTTTATGATATCACGACAACACCAGTAACGCTGTATCTTACCGATGCTACTGATCAAGCAAGATTTTCTATAGTCTATCAAACTTCAGAAACCTTATCAAACCCAGATTTTAATCAGAATGATAACACAGTGTATTACAATATCAGTAATGATAATTTAGTATTATACGGAATAGAAGATTTACAATCAATAAAAAGCCTGAAAATATATAACATTTTAGGACAAGCTATACAATCGTTTGATACTATTAAAACTCAAGAAGTATCTATGTCAGTATTATCTTCTGGAATTTATATTGCAGAAATAATAGAAATCTCAGGAGTAAAAACGACGCTTAAATTTGTGAAGCAATAATTACCTAATTAACAAAATATCAATTATAGTATGCTTAAAAATATCCCTTTAACTATAATAACCTTAGCATTATTATTACCGTTTACAATATTTTCTCAATCAGGTCCAGGTGGAGTTGGTTCAAATCAAGGTACTTCAGACTTAATTATATGGTATAGACCAGATAATGGATTGTCAACTTCAGGAACTTTAATCGATACTTGGACAAATTCAGCAGGATTACCTGCATTTGATATTAGTGAAACAGGTACAAGACGACCAACATTAAATACAGCAGCAGTTAATGGTTATGGAGAGGTTTCATTTGGAGGAAGTCAAAGGTTAAGAACCGGTTTAACTCTAACAACATCTAATTTTGTTATAAATCAAGCATCATCATTTATTGTAGCAAAAGCAGATAATACCTCTCAAACATCTAGTGTTTACACGACTGATCCATTGGTAGGTTCTACTAGGTTTTCTAATCATATTCCATGGAATGGAACTGTGTATTATGACATTGGTACATGTTGTTCGCAGACTGCAAGAATACAAGTAGGTGGCTTAACAGGTTTATTAAATTACTCTATTTGGTCTTATGATGCACATCCATCTACTGGTAAGCAACTTTATAGAAATGAAAATTTGTTACAATCTAGACCAGGAACGTCTACTTATAATTCGCATAGTTCTCAACGCTTTAATTTAGGAGCAGCAACTTCAGGAACAGGTGGGTTTAGAGGAGATGTTACCGAATTGGTTGTTTTTAAACAAAAAGTTAATGCGGCTCAACGTATAATTATAGATAATTATTTGTCAGCAAAATTTAATCAAGCCTTAACAGCAAATGACTTCTACCAACAAGACAATGCTGCCAACGGAAACTTTGATCATGACGTTGCAGGAATCGGTCAAGCTTCAGACGGTTCAAGTCATACAGACTCACAAGGAACAGGAATAGTTAGAATAAATACACCATCAACATTATCTAATGGAGATTATTTATTTTGGGGAGAAGAGACTAAAGATCCCACTTATAATTTTTCAACAGAAACAACTAATTACAGAGAACAATTAAATTCAAAATGGCGAGTTAGTAAAGTCGGTGATTTAGGTACAGTATCTGTTAGTTTTGATATTTCAGCAATAGATTTAACAGGTAAGCAAAGTTGCCAACCACTACAATTAGTCGTTAGTAATGATAGTAATTTTACATCACCAACCACATATGATTTAACAGTTTCAGGGACATCAGCTTCAGCATCAAATGTTGCTTTTTCAGATGGAGATTATTTTACATTACGTTACTTAGATCAAATCGTTTGGGATGGTTCAGCATATTTTAACGGTTCAGGAGCCTTAAATGCACCAGATACATCAGATTCTTGTTTAAAACTAACGGTTAAAGCAGGTAGTTTAGCACTTTTAAATGCAGATGCTTTTGTAAGAGAAGTAGAAGTAGAAGCAGGTGCTACTTTTGAAGTTGTAGATGGATTATTATTAGAAGTAGAAAATGGCGTTAATAACAACGGAACGATTCAGTTTTCAGGCGAAGCGCAATTAATACAAAACCACACAGGGACAAGCTTAAATACAGGAAGCGGAATTTTAAAAATGACGCAAGAAGGGACTACAAATTTATATAATTATAATTTTTGGTCTTCACCAGTAAATAGATCAGGAGATTGGCAAGTTAGTTATCTAGAAACCGCTTCAGGTGCAGTTGGATTTACAACAGGCTATGATGCCAACCCATCAGCTACTCCAATAGAGCTTAGTAGTTATTGGTTGTATACTTTTAATGATTTACTAGATAATTATGCTGGATGGCAACAAATAACACCAACCACAGGATTAATACCAGGTATTGGATATACTATGAAAGGTTCAGGAAGTGGAGCTCCATCAGGCGAATCTTATTGGTTTAACGGTACAGCAAACGATGGAGATATAACGATTCCCGCTTTAGCAGGAAACCAGATTTTAGTAGGTAATCCATATCCATCAGCAATTGGAGCTACACAATTTATAAATGACAATAATCCTATTACAGATGGTTCCTTATATTTTTATGAGCATTTTGAAACAAATAGTTCTCACGTATTAGCAGATTATCAAGGCGGTTATGCGACTTATAATTTGTTAACCTCAGTAGAGGCGCCAACACCAGCAGCAGGCGGAACGTCTTCCAAAGGCGCACCAAAAAATTCTGTAGCAGTAGGACAAGGGTTTTTTGTTAAAATTGCTAATAGTGGAAACATTCAATTTACAAATAGTCAACGTGAATTTGCAAGAGAATCGTTAAGCGAGTCTACATTTTACCGTTCTGCACAAGCCACAACAACGGACAGTCGTATAAAGTACAAGCTTCAGTTTAAAGACGCTTCAGACAATACAATGACTATTGCATTAGGATATGACCAAAATGCAAGTCCAGCTTATGACAGAGGTTATGATAGCGAAAGGTTTAATACGCTATCCAATCAAATATACTGGACTATTCCAGATAAAGAATTGTGTATTCAAGGATTAAATAGTTTTGATGTTTCAGAAGAAATTCCGTTAGGAATAAACATTAGTAACACAGGAGATTATACGTTTAAAATAAGTGAAACTTTAAACTTTCCAGCAAACGAATCTATTTATTTAAAAGACAATCAGAGTAATATGTTTTACGATATCACGACAACACCAATGACGTTATATCTTACAGATACTATGGATCAAGCAAGATTTTCTATAGTCTATCAAGCTTCAGAAACGTTATCAAACACAGATTTTAATCAGAATGATATTGCTGTGTATTACAATATTAGTAATGATCATTTAGTGTTAGACGGAATAGAAGATTTACAAGCAATAAAAAGCCTGAAAATATATAACATTTTAGGACAAGCTATACAATCATTTGATTCTGTTACAACTCAAGAAGTGTCTATGTCAGTATTATCTTCTGGAATTTATATTGCAGAAATAATAGAAACCTCAGGAGTAAAAACGACGCTTAAATTTGTGAAGTAATAAATGACTAGTAAAACCAAATATTCTTTGCTAACTGCTTTAGTTATAATTGCAACTTATGGGATTAAAGAATATCTTGACATTAAAGACAAAGCAGAAGTCGTTTTGCATGGTGAAACAGTAAAAACTGATACTAATCAATATTTTTTGCCTACTAGTACAACTGGTCAAATTGTACATCATGATGGTTATAGTTTAAGCTATAGCGAGCCACATGAACAAGCCGAATGGGTTGCTTATGAGCTTAAAAAAACGCATTTAAGTAATGCTGATTTTAAACGTCCTTATTTTGAAATTGATGATGCTGTAAAAACAGGAGCAGCACATTGGCGTAATTATAAAAAATCAGGATATGATCGTGGTCATTTGTGTCCTGCAGGAGATAGGAAGTATACTAAAGCAGCACATGACGAAACGTTTTTGACTAGTAATATTTCGCCCCAAACACATGATTTTAATGCTGGTGTTTGGAATAGATTGGAGCAAAAAACAAGATATTGGGCTAAAAAATATGATGGTGTTTTTGTAGTTACTGGAGGGATTTTAAAAGGGAAAATGAAAACTATTGGTGCAGAAAAAGTTGCTGTTCCTAATCAGTTTTATAAAGTATTGATAGACAATAATTCAGGGCAAACTAAAGTTATTGCTTTTTTAATGGATCATCAAGAGTCTGATTTACCATTGTATAAATTTGTTACTTCTGTTGATGAGATAGAGCAATTGACAGGAATTGATTTTTTCTCAGAATTAGATGATGATACAGAAGATAAATTAGAAGCTTCTAGTAGTTATAAAGGTTGGAGCTTTTAAATTTTATACTAAGCTTTAAGCTTTTGTTTTACTCCATTCCAGCGTAATTTTCTAATGTATTCTCCTTCGGTTTTAGTTACTGAGTAATCTGGTTTGTTTATTTTAGCTTTTAAATATCCAATAATGTAATCTTTGAAATAGCGGAAACTTTTCTTTTTAAAGCCCATTTTTAAAGCAGTAATTAAAGTTAATATAAATCCATAACGCATTTTGTACATCGCTTCACCTTGAAGGTATTTAGCACTTTTATTATAACTAGCTCCTGTTGGTTTTAAGTGCTTAACATGTAAAGAGTCATCTAAAACGATATTCCAGTTGTTGAATTTCGCTAAAAGCTCATCTATGGTGTCCCAACCCATTGCTGTTTTAAGCTGTCCTATGTCTTCAAAACATTCTTTTTTGTATGCTTTTAAAGCACCTCTAATGTGGTCTTTACTTGTAATAGATTCTAAAATCCAATCATCATTTTTTCTAATGTAGCAATAGCCAGCAACCATACCGATAGTTTTATCTTTATTAAAATGGAATGCTAAAGTTTCAAGATAATTTGAAGGAAATATCAAGTCGGCATCAAACTTACAAATAATATCATAGTCTTTGTTGGCTTTAGCGAAGCCTTTATAAAACGCATTAATGATTTTTGTACCTGGTAAATGCTTGTTTGACGAGGTGACATTTACCAATTTTATAAATTTGAAACGCTTTTGAAATTCTTCAACAATGCTCCTGGTTTTGTCAGTTGAATTGTCATTAACGACCACAATTTCATGTGGAGCTAATGTTTGATCAACCAATGATTGAAGTGTTAATCCAATAGATGTTTCTTCGTTATGTGCAGGAATGATAATTGAAAACTTCATATTATTTATTTGGAAATTCTTTCGGCATAAATAATATAATATCTTGGTGTAAACCATCTTAATATTGGTCTAATTCCAAGTTTTTTAGTTGGGTTGGTCCATTGTTTTCTATCAATAATTTTCCATCCCGTTTTTTCTAGTAACCAGTCTAATTGCCAATCTTCAAACTCATGGTAATGTCTGTCCCATTGGTCTGTTTTACTTCTATAAGCAGAAGCAAACCATAATCTAAGAGGTACACTTATGACTAATTTATTTGCCTTAATATTTTGTAAAACAGTAAAGGGATTAAGTAAGTGTTCAAAAATTTCAAAAGCTGTAACGACTGTGGCTTCAGAATTCTTGATGCTTGAAACATCAAAATCTAAATCTTCACCTTTAGTGTTTTCGACATTATAATTATTGTCTTTTAATATTTTAGTAAACGGATTTTTGACACCTAAATCTAAAAGTGATTCAGATTTTGATATATGTTTTTCTAAAAATTGATACGTTAATTTATAACGCTTATGCGGAAAAGTTTGTTCGTACATTAATATGTTTCATTTTAATTTCCGCTACAGCGAAAACCTATTGAAATTAGTGATCATTAATATTTGTAAACGATAGCATTAATATTCATACCAGCACCTACACTTGCAAAAATAATAATATCACCTTTATTAATGTTTTGATTGTCTAGTTTTCCTTTTAAAATTAAATCATATAATGTTGGGACAGTTGCAACGCTAGAGTTACCAAGTGTGTTAATACTCATTGGCATGATACCTTCTGGCATGTCCATGTCATGTAATTTGTAAAAACGTTTAACAATAGCTTCGTCCATTTTTTCGTTAGCTTGATGTATCAATATCTTTTTTATATCTTTGATGCCATAGCCACTGTTTTCTAAGCATGATTTTATGGCTAAAGGGACGTTTGTTAGAGCAAACTCGTATATTTTACGACCATACATTTTTATGTATCGACGTTGACTTGTAGATTCTGGTTTATTGGTTTCTCCAAAATATATGAAATGGGCTTCGTCTAATGCAAATGTTGCTGACTCATGTGCAATAATTCCTCCTTCTTCATCAGATTGTTCTACAATGACAGCACCAGCTCCATCGCTATAAATCATTGAGTCGCGATCGTGTTTGTCTATAACTCTAGATAATGTTTCTGTACCAATAACTAAACAGCGTTTGGCTATACCAGACTTAATAAAAGCATTGGCTTGAATAACACCTTCAATCCAACCAGGACAACCAAAAAGTAGGTCGTAACCTACACATTTTGGATTTTTAATTTGAAGTAAATGCTTAACACGAGAGGCTAAACTAGGGACTGTGTCACTTTGGTCAGAGTCATGTTTTACATCTCCATAATTATGTGCTACAATAATATAGTCAATACTTTCTTTATCTATTTTAGCATTAGTAATTGCTTTTTCAGCAGCATAAAAAGCGATATCAGAATTTAGTAATTCTGGTTTTATATAGCGTCTTTCTTCAATACCTGTTATTGCTTTAAATTTTTTGACAATAACTTCGTTAGGGCTATTTATTTTTGAACCATCTGCATTTAAAAATTCATGATTGTAAAAATCTTCATTTTTTTCTATGGTACTTGGAATAAAACTTCCAGTACCTGTAATCTTAATATTCATAAAAAGAAATTGCCTTTAATAATTTAACTGCTAAGATAAGCAGTAATAATTAAAGGCAATTTTAATTGGTTATTTTTTTACGATGTCCAACGCTTAATTAGCGTCTGCATATTCTTCTATTGGAGCACATGTACAAAATAGATTACGGTCACCATAAGCATCATCCACACGACGTACTGAAGGCCAGAACTTACTGTCTATCACGTAATCAAGTGGGTAAGCTGCGGTTTGACGCGAGTATGGTAATAGCCATTCATCGTTAGTTAACATAGCTAAAGTGTGTGGTGCATTTTTTAACGGATTATTATTGTCATCTTTAGTTGCTGCATCAATTTCTTTTCTAATAGAAATCATAGCATCGCAAAAACGATCCATTTCAGCATTACTTTCGCTTTCTGTTGGTTCAATCATCATGGTTCCTGCAACTGGAAAAGATACAGTTGGAGCATGAAAACCATAGTCCATTAAACGTTTTGCAATATCAACAACCTCAATACCATGCTCTTTAAATGGACGACAATCGATTATCATCTCATGCGCAGCACGACCTTGTTCTCCAGAATATAAGGTTTCATAAGCACCTTGTAATCTGTGCTTGATATAATTAGCGTTTAGTATAGCTATTTCGGTTGATTTTTTTAATCCTTCAGCACCTAACATTTTAATGTAGCCATAAGATATTAAGCATGCTAAAGCAGACCCAAAAGGAGCTGCAGAAATAGCTGTTATAGCTTGGTTTCCACCAGTTTTTACAACTGGATTTCCAGGTAAAAATGGCACTAATTGTTTTGCAACACAAATTGGTCCAACACCTGGTCCACCACCACCATGAGGTATAGCAAATGTTTTGTGTAAGTTTAAGTGACAGACGTCTGCGCCAATATTTCCAGGATTTGTTAATCCAACTTGAGCATTCATGTTGGCTCCATCCATATAGACTTGACCACCATTATCATGTATTAATTGTGTGATAGTTTTAATTCCAGACTCATAAACACCATGAGTAGATGGGTAAGTTACCATTAAAGCAGCTAGATTGTCTTTATGCAATTCGGCTTTTTCGCGTAAATCCTCTACATCAATATTACCATCTTCATCAGCTTTAGTAACCACAACTTTCATTCCAGCCATTACTGCACTTGCAGGGTTGGTTCCGTGAGCAGAACTAGGTATTAAACAGATGTTTCTATGATGATCGTTTCTAGATTCGTGATACGCTCTAATAACCATTAATCCAGCATACTCACCTTGAGCTCCAGAGTTAGGTTGTAATGAGGTACCTGCAAAACCAGTAATTTCAGTTAATTGATCTTCTAATGCTTTTAGCATTTGTTGGTAACCTTCAGCTTGATCTAAAGGAACAAATGGATGGATGCTTCCCCAATTTGGAGAACTTAATGGTAGCATTTCTGAAGCAGCATTAAGCTTCATTGTGCAAGATCCAAGAGAAATCATAGAGTGGTTTAAGGCTAAATCTTTACGTTCTAAACCTTTTATGTAACGCATTAATTCGGTTTCAGAATGATGCGTGTTAAACACGTCTAAAGTTAAAAACTCAGATTGACGTTGTATGCTGTCTTGTATATTGTTTGCCTCTGTAAAACTATCGATTGTTACAGTCGGCTTTGTTTCCGCTTCAGCGAAAATTGCTATAATTTGATTGATATCTTTTACAGAAGTTGTCTCGTTGATTGAGATTGTAACCGTATTGTCATTAGGATAATAGAAGTTAACCTCGTGCTTTTCTGCAATTGTTTTTACAGTTGAAGCATTAGCTGTAACCTGAAGTGTATCAAAAAATGAAGTGTTTAATTGCTCAACACCCATTTTAGTTAAGGCATTGGCTAATGTTGACGTTGCATTATGTACTTGATTTGCAATAAAAGTTAATCCTTTTGGTCCATGATAAACTGCATACATACCAGCCATAACTGCTAATAATACTTGCGCTGTACAAATGTTAGAGGTTGCTTTGTCACGTTTGATGTGTTGTTCTCTGGTTTGTAAAGCCATACGTAATGCTCTGTTACCATTAGCATCTTTAGTTACACCAATAATACGTCCAGGAATATCACGTTTGTAAGCTTCTTTAGTTGCAAAATAAGCTGCGTGTGGTCCTCCATAACCCATTGGAATACCAAAGCGTTGTGTAGTACCAACGACAACATCAGCTCCAAATTTACCTGGAGCTTCTAGTTTAACTAAACTTAAAATATCTGCAGCAACAGCTACTTTTATATTATTGGCATTTGCGTTTTCAATAAAACTTTTGATATCAGTAATTTGACCATCTTTTCCTGGATATTGTAATAAGGCTCCAAAAAAGTCTGATGTGAAGTCAAAGTCTGCTTCGCTACCAATGACAAGCTCAATACCAATTGGTGTCGCACGTGTTTGTAATAAAGATAAAGTTTGTGGTAAAATAGCATCACTAACAAAAAACTTGTTAATACCTGCTTTTTTCTGGTCACGTGCTCTAACCGAAAATAATAAACTCATGGCTTCTGCAGCAGCAGTACTCTCATCTAAAAGAGAGGCATTTGCTAGCTCCATTCCTGTTAAGTCCGTAATCATGGTTTGGAAGTTTAGTAATGCTTCTAGACGACCTTGAGCAATCTCTGCTTGATAAGGTGTGTATGCAGTATACCAACCTGGATTTTCTAAAATGTTACGTTGTATAACAGCAGGTAAAATTGTTGGATGATATCCTAAACCAATATAAGTTTTGTATGTTTTGTTAAGTTTTGACAGATTGTTGATGTGGTTAGTGTACTCGTATTCTGTCATTGCTTCGTCTAAATCTAAATCTTTTTCAAGACGAATTGGAGCAGGTACAGTTTGAGAAATTAATTGTTCAATTGAATCTGCATTTACTGTTTGAAGCATTAGTTTTTGATCCTCTTCTCTAGGTCCAATGTGACGTAATGCGAAAGCGTTTGTATTCATTGTGAGTTGTGTTGTTAATGTCCTAATTTAATAGGACTGACAAAAAATTATAGTTGCTTTTTTAATGTTTGCAAAATTAACGAAAACTAACAGTAAAATTTTGTTAAAAATTGAAAGTTTTCAACTAATCGACACCTTTATTAACAGATTAATTATTTTTGTGCTGTGAAGTGGTTAAAACAATTATTAGATTTTTACTTAAATAGCAGTATACATGTTGCTTTTGCAGTGTATGCTTTAAGTGTAGTGACTTTAAAAAGATTTGGTGTTAGTTATGATGTTAACGTATTGTTTTTTAACTTTTTTGCTACTATTACAGGTTATAATTTTGTAAAGTATTTTGGTATAGCCAAATGGCATCACAGAAGTCTTGCTAAGTGGTTAAAAGTGATACAGGTTTTTAGCTTACTATGTTTTCTTTTAATGTGCTTTTTTACTTTAAAATTACAGGAAGAAACATTAATTATCATTGCGATTTTTGCTGTAATAACTTTTTTATATGCCATACCTTTTTTACCTAAAACTTGGTATTTAGATACACAACAAAATTTAAGAGATATTAGTGGTTTAAAAGTTTATGTAATTGCCTTAGTCTGGAGTGGTGTAACAGTTGTATTACCTTTAGTAAATAATAAAGTTGCTTTTAGTGAAACGGTTATTATTACAGTTGCACAACATTTTGTTTTTGTGATGGCTTTAATGTTGCCTTTTGAGATCAGAGATTTAAGATATGATAGTATTAAGTTAGCTACCATACCACAAAAAATAGGAATAAAACGTACCAAAGTTGTAGGTTTTGGATTGGTCTTACTATTTTACTTTTTAGAATATTTTAAAGATAACATCCAAAGTAACTATTTGCTTATTACGTTTGTAATAAGTCTTATATTAGCTATGTTTATTTATTTTTCTGGTAATAATAGAAATAAATATTATGCCTCATTTTGGGTCGAAGCCTTGCCAATAATTTGGATGTTATTGATGCTTGTCTAATTCTTTATTGAAAGCAGATTTTATAGAGTTTTTTTCTGAAGAGGTTAAGTTTTTAGCCTTTACTTTATCAATTAAAGCTGTAAGTTTTGTGTTGTTTTTAGAGTGTTGTTTGCACATAGCACAAAATAGGGTGTGAAATTTAAATTTCACTTTTTCCCATAACGTTGCTTCATGGTATTGTGATTTGTCACAAATGTGTCCGGATTCCTCACAAGAAATCATAAATTTTTTCATCATTTTTTAAAACCAATTATTTTGTAAACAATCTGCCATAGATACTCGTGCTCTGTGTATTATGACCCATAGATTAGACGAAGTGATTTCCAATTCATTACAAATTGTTTCTGTTTCATAATTTAAAATGGTTTTCATTTCAAATATTTTAGCTTGTTTTTTTGGAAGTTTAGATAGACAACTGTCAATAGCATCTGCTAGTTCTGTGTTTTCTATTTGGTCTTCTGCAGTTTTGTCAAATGGATCTGCAACACGTTCTTCTAGCCAATCACCTTCGGTTTCATTATCACTATTATATGACATTCTAACTTCAGCCTTACCTTTGTTTGAGTTTATTTTACGATAATAGTCAATGACTTTTCTTTTTAAAATTGAAACTAACCAAGTGCGTTCACTTGCTTCTCCTTTAAAATTTTTCATACTTTTTAGACCTGCTAAAAAAGTTTCAGAGACTAAATCTTGAGCAATAACTCGGTCATTTACACGTGTTATAGTGTAATTAAACAGATAGTCACTGTATAAATCAATCCATTTATTAGGATCTATTTTATGGTTAGGCATATCATTTTTGTTTTTCTTTTTCAGGCTAAATGTAGTAAAATTAGAACAAAATAATTACTATTTTTTACAGGTAATAATTTAATACCTATAGTTGTTTAAATGTTAAACCTACAATAATGCATATAATTATTCTTTTTAATTCATATTCTACAATAAATCTTTTAATGCCGTTTGTATGTTTTTATATTTAAAAGTATAACCATTTTTAAGAAGTTTTTCTGGTATTACGTTTCTACTTTTAGTAACAAGCTCAGTTTCCGTTCTTAAAAAAAATGCTCCTAGTATTAATAGCCAAATAGGATGAGATACACCAAAAGGAATATTTAATATTTGTCTTAAGCTATACATTAATGTTTTATTATCTGTTGGTTCTGGTACGCAAAGGTTAAATACACCTTCTAAATTTTGGTCCATTAAAAATTGAATTGCATTTGTAAAATCGTCTTCATGTATCCAACTTACTTTTTGTTTTCCTGAAGCTTGTTTACCACCTAAACCAAATTTTGTCAATTGTCTTAATGGTATGATTGCACCTCCTTTTTTGCCTAAAACAATTGAAGTGCGTAATATTACTTTTTTTGTTTTTGGTGTGATTATGTTATTAAAAGTAGCTTCCCAGGACTTTGCGATATTCATAGAGAAATCGTCACCAATAATTCCGTTTTGTTCTGTATTTAGTTTATTGTAAGACCCTTTGTAGATTGTTGCAGTAGAAGAATTAAACCAATATTTTGGAGGATTATTACATAGGTTTACAGCTAATCCTAATAAATTTGTTGTGTCTATTCTAGAATTGTAGATTGCTTTTTTGTTTTTATCTGTGTAGCGACAATCAACAGATTTACCTGCCAAATTAATTAATGCTTCAGCGTTTTCTAAATGTTTAGTCCAAGGACCTAATGTTGTGCCATCCCAAAATATTTCATTTTTAGATTTTGGATTTCTGCTTAAAATTAAAACCTTATAATTTTGTTTTGTAAAGTGGTTGTTTAGTGTTTGACCTAAAAAGCCTGAACCACCTGCTATGATTATTGTTTTCATGATTTTGAGATATTATAAGTGATATATAGATGGAAAAAAGCTAAGAATAACGACATTATGGACCACATAAATAAAACTGTTAATTCTTCAACTTTCAGTTGTTTAAAAATATAATTAGAGTTATCGTTATGATTATGTAGCTAATAAATAGTACTCGGTTTGTTAGATCTAAAGCTTTAAATCTATTGATTATAATTACACTGATTACTATTTGTATAATTCCTAAAACGGGTAATGCTATTATTCCTCCCCAAAAGGTCAAACTAAGCAGAATTGTAAATATAACTGACCAATAATTTATTTGATATAGATTTTTCATAATCTAAAATTATACTTTACACGTTTTTGATATTAGGTAATTTAGAATCACAAAATACAGCCCAATACACATTGGTATTATGAACATAAATAGATAATTGTATTTTTCAAGCGTTAATAGATTTGCAAATAAGACATAAGCGATAAGCCAAATCGCTATCAATATCCAGTAGTTACTTAATAAATTTTGATTTTTTTTTGAATATTTTGTGGATTTACTCTTTATGTATGTTGCTATAATTAGTTGTATTATACCTAAAGCTAATTGAGCAAGAGCTCCATATATTGGTTCTATTAAAAATAGTAATAGGACAAACAAATAAGTGAGTAGGTTTACTTTAAATAGATTTTTCATAATTTTAGTTTATTTAAAACTTTCAGAAAATATTGAAAGTTTTTATTAAATTTTTTATTTAAATAGTTTTAATAAAGATTTTGTAATCCAATTTTGTTTTTGATTTACTAATTTATTAATCATAATGTCCATAGTTTCTGTTAGTTCATGAAGTGCTTTGGTTTGTTTAATAAGCTCTTTTGTTTTAGCAGTTCCATCATCTTTAATGGTCGACACCTCTTCTAAAACTTTAACAACAGGTTTAATTTCTCTTCGACTACGTTCAACAGCAACAATCCTAGCTAATTCTTGAACATCTTTTTCGGTTGTAAAAAACTCTTTACGCTCACCTGCTACTAATGTTTTAGTCACAATTCCCCAATCCATTAATTGTCTTAAATTCATGCTAGTGTTTCCTCTAGATATTTTAAGATCTTCCATAATCTCTTCCATAGATAATGGTTTGGTCGAAATAAATAAAAGCGCTTGTATTTGAGCCATAGCTTTATTGATTCCCCAAAGTGAACCTAAACTTCCCCAAGTACTAATAAATTTATTTTTTGCCTCTAAATATTCCATGTCACAAATATATCAATTAATTTTAAACTTTCAATAATTATTGAAAGTTTATTTAAAATAAAAAGAAGGCTAAGTTAATAACCTTCTTTTTTAATCTGTTATTTTATTAAACCAGCACGCTTTAAAAGTGCTTCAGGTTTAGGTTCTTGACCTCTAAAACGTTTGTAAAGTGTCATTGGGTTTTCTGTTCCTCCTTGAGATAGGACGTGATCTTTAAATTTAGCAGCCACTTCTTTATTAAAAATCCCTTCTTCTTTAAAATACTCAAAAGCATCTGCATCTAATACTTCTGCCCATTTGTAGCTATAATATCCCGACGAGTAGCCTCCTTGAAAAATATGTGCAAAAGCAGTACTCATGCAATTGCTTTTTACCTCAGGATATAAATTAGTGTTTTCAAAAGCTTTAGTTTCATAGGCTTTAACATCTTCAATTAATGATGGATCTGTACCATGCCAGCTCATATCTAATAATCCAAAACTAATCTGACGTAAGGTTTGCATACCTTCATGAAACGTTGCGCTTTCTTTAATTTTATTAACTAAATCCATTGGTATGACCTCGTTAGTTTGGTAATGTTTAGCAAACAGCTCTAAAGCGTCTTTCTCATAACACCAATTTTCAAGAATTTGACTAGGTAATTCAACAAAATCCCAATAGACACTTGTACCAGATAAACTTGGATAAGTTGTATTGGCTAGCATACCATGTAAGCCATGACCAAACTCATGAAACAATGTTGTTACCTCATTAAAGGTTAATAAAGAAGGTTTACTTTTTGTTGGTTTAGTAAAATTACATACGTTAGATATGTGTGGTCTTTGGTTGACACCATCTTTAATATATTGAGGTTTAAAAGAAGTCATCCAAGCTCCATTACGTTTTCCAGGTCTTGGAAAAAAATCTGCATAAAATAATGACACAAGATTATTGTTATCGTCTAAAACCTCAAAAGTCATCACATCTTCATGATATTTGTCTATGGTTTCAATTTTTTTAAACTGAAGTCCAAATAATTTATTAGCCACAAGGAAAGCGCCTTCAATAACATTTTCAAGTTTGAAATAAGGTTTTAATTGTTCATCATCTAAATTGAATAATTTTTGTTTCAATTTTTCAGAGTAGTAAGCTGAGTCCCATTTCTCTAATACGTCAATACCATCTAATTCTTTAGCAAAATTTTGAAGATTAGTAAACTCACGTTCAGCTGCAGGTTTAGCTTTTTCTAATAACTCATTTAAAAACGAAGTTACTTTTTCTGGTGTCTGTGCCATACGCTCTTCAAGTACAAAATCTGCATGTGTTTTATATCCCAACAGGTTAGCGCGTTGGTGTCTTAACTTAGCAATTTTTAAAACATGTTCTTGATTGTCGTAATCGTTATTATTAAAGCCTTTAGCACCAAAAGTTAAAGATAGTTTTTTACGTAATGCTCTATTATCAGCATAAGTCATAAAAGGTATGTAACTTGGGTAATCTAAAGTGATTAGCCAACCCTCTTTGTTTTTACTTTCGGCTAATTGTTTTGCAGCTTCAATAGCACCTTCGGGTAAACCAGATAAGTCCTCTTGATTTGTAATTAGCATTTCAAAAGCATTTGTTTCGGCAAGAATGTTTTCGCCAAACTTTAATTTTAAACTTGCTAATTGCTTGTCAATTGCTCTTAATTCTTGTTTTTTGTCTTCAGGTAAATTAGCTCCATTTCTGGAAAAACTTTTATACTTTTTATCTAGTAAAGTACTTTGTTCTGTTGTAAGATTTAATTGGTCTTTATTATCAAAAACATGCTTAACTTTTTTAAATAAGTCGTTGTTTAAAGTAATGTCGTTACCAAACTCTGATAAAATAGGAGAGATGTCTTGAGCTATTTTTTGAATTTCATCATTAGTTTCAGCCGAATTTAAATTAAAAAAGATACTAGTAACGCGATCTAATTGCTGTCCAGAAAACTCTAGTGCTTCAATAGTATTTTCAAAAGTTGGTTGAGCAGTGTTTGTAACAATTGCATCAATCTCTTTTTTTGTGTCTTCTATAAGTTTTAATATGGCTGGTTTGAAATCCTTATTTTGAATTAAATCAAAAGGCGCTGAGTTATAATTTGTTGTAAAATGGTCTATTAATATGTTCATTTTTCTTAAAAATAAATTTTTTGATGTTAAAATTAAGTTTTTTATTGCTTAATAATGATTTAAATGTGTATTTTTGCAAAGATTTTTTCCCGTGAGTTGGTTACTCACTTAAAAATTATTGATTAATAGCGATAAAAAGCCTCAGATACTTCTGAGGCTTTTTTTTGTTAAATACGTATTTAAACGTATAAATATTACGTTTTAACTAATAATATGAAAAAACTTTAACATTTCTCTTCATTTAAATGAAAAGTGACGTTTTTGCAACTGTTTTTTAAATGTGAGTGTTTATTACTCATAATATAGAAAATAATAGCGATGGAGGCCTCAAACTTAGTTTGGGGCTTTTTTTGTGGATTTCAGATCGCAATTCAACAGTTTTATTTGTGTTTAATCGAATTCGCTTATTTCTCTACTTAACAATTATTCAAATACAAGGATATGAAGCAACTTTGTAAATAGTTTTTTTGATGTGAGTATAAATTTCCTCATTTAGAAAAGATTAATAGCGATTGAAAACCCCAACTAAGTGTTGGGGTTTTCTGTTTTTACTATTTTATGTCTTTTGCAGCTTGCTCTACTTTTGCTTTTAAGGCTTCTTTATAGTCTATTATTTTTTCTAATACAGAAGGATCTGAAGCTCCAATTATTTGAGCTGCTAATATACCAGCGTTTTTTGCTCCGTTTAAAGCTACAGTTGCCACAGGTACACCACCTGGCATTTGTAATATTGATAATACAGAGTCCCATCCATCTATGGAGTTGCTACTCTTAACTGGTACACCTATAATAGGTAATGGGCTAAGCGAAGCAACCATACCTGGTAAATGTGCTGCACCTCCAGCACCAGCAATAATGACTTTAATGCCATTTTTATGTGCGTTTTTACTAAAGTTAAATAATTTTTCGGGAGTACGATGTGCAGATACTATATCTACTTCAATCTCAATATTAAAATGATTTAAAATATCAATAGCATCTTGCATGACTGGCATGTCACTATTGCTTCCCATAATTACAGCTACTTTATTCATCTTGTGTGTTTGTTAGTTGTGTTTGATTTTAAAATTATTTCAAAAATACGTTTTTATAACGTTTAATTAATTTCTGTCTTATCATAATTTTTTTGTCTTGATTTTTTCTGAAAGTTGGATTGCATTTCATGATATATCTACTGCATTTCACGACATTTATTTTTATAACCCTTGATTTTGTTGGAGTTTTGAAGTGTTGATCAGCATAATGTAAAATATCCAAAAAACTAAAATACTATCCAATGAAGTTACAGTCTATTTTAATTGTTAGCATATTTCAGCTAATGTTTTCCTTTTTATTTGCTCAGAAATACGAAAAAACATACCAACAAAATATTAATTATAAAACCAATAATAACAACGGGAAAGATTTAAACTTAAATTTTGCTTGTAAGTATGATGCCTTTCTTGGTGAACCACTTTTTAGCTCAAGAACAAAAAAAATATCTGAAGGAGATTTTATTGTATATAATAACCAAAAATACTATAGAAAAGATATTGGAGACAAAATATTTAATCAGGTAGAGGTAGGATTAATTAATGTCTCGTTTGACATTTATCAAGGCTCTAGAAAAATTACAACTGTAAAACTTGAAAACGAAATTTCTGTGTCTTTTATACCTGGAAGTCCAGATTGGGACCAATTATGGCCAGGAGTAAGTGAGGACAATGTAAAAAAAATATGGAAGGAAGGTTATACAATAAAAAATGCTAAGCTTTACAATGTCAAGTTTACAGGTTTTAGTGCTTTACAAAACTATTTAAACAAAATAGAAAGCGATAAAGCAAAAGAAATTGAAGATAAAAAGAAAGCAGAAGAAAAGGAGAAAGAAGAACAAGAAAAAGCGGATCAAGAACAACAGTTAAAAGCGGAGGAAGAAGCCGAAAAACTTATAGCAGAAAATAAAAAACAAGAGGAAGAAGATTTAGAACGTGCTAAAGAAGAAGAAAGAGAAAAAGCAGCAGCAGCTGAAGCAGAAAGAAAACGAAGAGAAGAGCAAGAACGAATTAGACAAGAAAAGATTAACGCTTATAACAATAGAATTGCTAACCAGAAAAAAGAAAATAATGCAATAGCAGCTGCTTCTGCTGCATCTTCGGCTAGTATTTTATATCTACTAGGTGGTGTTATTTATAACAAAATGGGATTACCTGGTAAAGACTTATATACAGGTAATAATTTTCATATAAATTTTGATTTTGGTTACGGTGTTTCAGCTTTTCCACTATCCTATAATAGTGTTAGAACCGCTGTGGATTATAATGGAGATGAACAAACTACAGAAGAAGAGACTACTGTTTCTGCAATAACAGTTGATTTAAGATTAGCTTTTAAAGTTGGATATGAAGTAGAAAATGGAGGAGGTAATATATACGGAAGATTTGAACCAGGTTTTTCACCTATTTTCACTGATTTTAACACTAGTCATGGCTATGGAGCAGAAATATTTGGTGGTCATAAAAATATTAAACTATATGGTAGATATGAAATGGGAACTCATAGTTTTTCTTCAAACAACTGGATTGATCCTGAGGAAATTGGTGAAGGTGGGAAGTCTTCTACATCTTATACACAATTGAGAGCAGGTTTAAAATTTTCGTATTACCGTAATACAAGAACTGCAAAAAGGGATCATATAATCTTAGGTATAATGGAAAACTATTTTGATGAGAACTCAGCAGAAGTGTTTTCTTTTAGAGAAGAACCTGGAGAGCCACTTATTAATCTAAATGGTAATATACCAAATTATGTTGCATCAGGTTTTTTCTTCGAGTGGAAAAGAGATCATACCCATAGATTGTATTTAGAAGTGTTTTCAAATTATCCTTCTACAGGAGAGATTGGAGGTGTATCTAATGACGGAAGTATGTTTTTACAGGTTGGGTTTTCTAGATCAATAGAAGGCTTTTTTGGAAACAAATAGAAAATAATAATTTTAATTGGATTGATGCTTTTTCTATAATAGAAACAATCAGTCATAAGTCTAGAATGATATAAACAGATGATTGCTTAAATGCTAATAGAGATATAACCTTTGATAATATTAAATTTAAAGATAAGATGAAAACGCAAAAAAAAACAAGTATCATATTCTTCATTCTATTAAACAGTGTTTTGAGTTTAGCACAGGGCAATAAATATGATCACATCAATAACAATAAACCATATAAGGTTCCTGCTAATGATACAGTTGTGTCTACCTATGAAAAACTGTTATTATACAAGGTTTCAGAATATGATTTTGGCGAAAATTCCAATGGTATTGCTATACAGCCTCAATTATTAGACGATAATATTAATAAAATATTTAATACTGTTGTATTTGCTAACTCGGATTTAGCTTCAAATGGATCTTCTATTGGTTATCAAAAAAATGACTCTAAAGAAACTGTATCTGTTAATAGTGTTACTAAACTAAGTTCGTCATACAGTCATTTCTTTAAAATTGGTATTCACGCCAAAGGATCCTCATCTCCATTTAATTTGTATAATAACAATACTTGGAGTAGTGGTGTTGGCGCGACATTGGGTTATATCTATAAACCTAATAATTCTTCAACTTCTTACAACGATAACGAAGCTGAAAAACTAAGCATGAAACGATTAAAATTTGTTGATTCGTTAATGAAGATTAAACTTTCTTATGCCAAAAAATTAAAAACAATAAATACTTTACTAAGTATACTGGATACAAGTAAAGCAACTTATTATCATAAAAAAGATAGTTTAATTGCTATAAAAAAAGAGATAGAGACATTTAATTCTATTTTCAAAAATGTAAATACAAATCTAACATCAACCAATTATCATAATAAGTCACTTTATAATTCCAATTTTTTATCAGACACAGCTTTTGTGTTGAAAAATGGTAGGTCTTTAAACGAGTTAGAAAAATCTGGAGGTGAAGAGTTTGTTAAAGCTATAAATTACATTGTGGAAGAATTAACAAGCTTCGATAAAAAAAACGACATCACTTATGGGTATTCTTTACATTGGTTTGATGGAGATTTCTCAATAACTAATGAAAGCTACAAGTTTGAAGAAGCTAATATAGATAATGTATTATATGTGTCTTTAAACGATAGTTTAAAGTTTGATAAATCTAAAAACAAACTAAAAATCACTGCTCAGATTAATTATAATTACACTACTAAAAATAATAAAAGATTATTGTTTTTTAAAGCAGGTACAGCATTTCATAATGGATCATTTTTAAGTTCTAATTTGCTAAATGGAACACCAAAAATAGATGAAAACCAAAATATAATTGACGAAAGTAATATTGAAGATAATGCATTAAAAGGAAATTTTAATACTATAGACAACACTATGAGTTATGGTAGTTTTAGTGCTTATGGAGCATTGTTTTTTGGTAAAACTCAAAAATTTGGGGTAAACTTAAATCTTAGACATAATTATTTAATACAAAAGCCTGACGAAGTGTTTTATAAAAACAATTTCACTGCTTTAATTGGTCCAATTTTTAAAGCAACAGGAAAAGAAGACAAAGGTGTTGTACTTGGTATTGATATTGGTTTTGATAATTCTATTTACAATACAAAAATAAATAAGGACTTTACTGCTAGATTACGTGTTGGTATTCCTTTTAAAATATATTCAAAATCAAAAAGTAAATAGCAGCAGAGTTTAACAATAATTACAATAAGTCGCTTAGATTTTGACTCAAATTTATCCTGTAATTAATATATTATTGAATTGATAATTATTAAGATTAATCTAACAATAATATACAGGTCTGTAATAATTTAGAATATAACTTAATATATTTGATTCAATTTTTTTTTAAAAAAAAACTAACACTTAACCAATTAAAAATGAAAAAAATGAAACCATTTAATGCCAAAGTAGAAATTTGTAGTGATGTACAAAATAGAATAAAAATAACTTTTTTTAACGTAGATTCTAAAGATGTTAATTCTAGACAATTTAAAGTAAATAATGTTAAAGTACACTCTAATCCAGATCATGTTATTTTTCAAATATCTGATGGTAAAGGAGGTGCTGTTTTAGAAGGTAAAGAAGAAGCTGTCATTTACACCAGTTTTGAAGATTCTAATATAAAAAAAGGTTTGTATGCCTTTTTTATTAATGACGATTCCTCTCTTGAAGAAGTCGTAACACCTAAGCAAACCGGAACAGGAGGAGTTGTAGGATTAATAACTTGTGGTGGTTAATTGAAAAAAATAATCTTTATATTATTTACACAATTTGTTGTTGCTCAGCAAATTCCATTAGACTCTATCTCTTACGAATATTTTTATGAGAAAGAGCTACAACAAATTGTGTCTTTAAAACAACTACAAAAAGACAAACCTTTTAGCTCTAAAGCACAATTTGAAATAGCTGAAATTTACCAAAGAATCAATTGTGAAGATTCTGCATATTCAAGATATTATAAAATATATGAGCAAGAAAAAGCTTCTAGAACACTAAATGAAGATGAGTTTAAAGAGCTTTTATTACAAGTTCATAAAACTGAAACAAATAAGCATAATTATTTTAAGGAAACTAACCGTTTTTTAAATGAACTGCAAGAATTATCAAATCAAGATAAAAACGACAAATGGTCTTCAATAGTAAATAAAGAATTAGCCACTGTAAATTTTATAGATTCTATGAAATATAATTTGGGTTACAGTAAAATGTTAAGGCTTCAAAAGTCTAGTTATTATAAAGAAAATCAAAACTTTAAAACAGGTGTGTTGTTAAATTTAGGTAGTTTTAATATTCAATTAAATAATTATAAAGAAGCTTCTAGATTTTTAAACGAATCTTATTTTATTGCAAAACAAAATAATGATTATCTAAACCAATCTTACGCTAAAATTAATCTAGGTGTCAATGAAATATACAAAAACAATTATTTTTTAGCCATAAATCACCTTGATGAAGCTTCTAAAATACCCAATCAAAAGTATTTAATTAAAATAAATAGAATTGTTCACAGCCTAAAAAAACGAGCTTACGATAGTCTTGCAGATTTTAAAAATTCTGAAATCCAAAAGCTATACTTAGCTAAATATGACAGCTTAGTTGACGACTTTCGTAAAAACAGTAATTTTTATGAAATTGATGTTGTGCATCAAACAAAAGAAAAAGATAAAAAAATAGAAGAATTATCTTCATTCAAAAAGACATTTAATAATAATAAGATCGTATACAGTGTTTTATTGTTTTTAGTTTTCTTATTAGCGTTATACTCTTTTGTGCGATGGAAAAAAACAGACAGAATAAAGTCTCAGTTGGATAAAGAAAATCAGTCTTTAAATTTAGAAAATCAAAAAACTAAAACCGAGTTAGAAACAGTAAAGGCATTAGTTATAAACGATCACATTGTACTTAAAAACAAATCTAAAGTGTATTTAGAAGCGTTAATTTGTGTAAAGTCTGATGGACATTATCTTAATCTGTTTACCACATCAGGAAAAGAGTTTGTAAGAGGTAAAATATCGGAAATCGAAAAGCAATTACCTCCAAACTTTGTTAAGTGTCATCGCTCAAATATTATTAATAAAAATTACATTAAGCAATATAATAGTTTAGAGGTTGTCATGACTAACGGTCAGCATATTCCGTTATCCCGTGGATTTAAATTTTAAATGCTGATAACTTTAATACTGCTTTTTACTTCTTCAGCAATTTGACGTGCTGTATTCAAGTCTTTATTGGTTATTGTAACATGTCCCATTTTTCTAAAAGGACGTGTTTGTTGTTTACCATAAATATGTGGTGTAACACCATTCATAGCCATTATGGTTTCAATGTTTTGGTATTTGACTTGTCCAGTATGTCCTTCAGCTCCAACTAAATTAACCATAACACCAGCAACAGTATTATCTGTTGAGCCTAATGGTAAGCCTAGAATAGCTCTAATATGTTGTTCAAATTGAGAGGTGTAGCTAGCTTCAATGGTTTGGTGACCAGAATTATGAGGTCTAGGTGCAACTTCATTAATTAAAATCGTGTCATCTTCGGTTAAAAATAATTCTACAGCTAATAAACCAACATGATTATAAGCTTTAGAGGTTTTTAACGCAACATCTTGTGCCTTTTGGGCTATTTCTGGACTTACTCTAGCAGGACAAATAACGTATTCCACTTGATTAGCTTCTGGATGAAACTCCATTTCTACAACAGGATACGTTTTAGTTTCTCCATTTGCGCTTCTAGCAACAATAACAGCCAATTCATTTTTAAAAGGGACTAATTGTTCGGCAATACATTCGCCTTTAGGCAAATCATTTAAATCAGAAAGTTGACGTACAATTTTTACACCATTACCATCATAACCAAATTGTGCTGCTTTCCAAACAAACGGAAAACTTAATGCGTCATTACTAATAGCGTCTTCAATTTCAGATAAATAAGCATATCTGCTAAAAGGAGCAGTCGGTAAATTATGATCCTGATAAAATAATTTTTGAGTCGCTTTATTTTGTATTTGCTTTAATGTTTTAGCAGACGGAAAGACTTTTATACCTTCCTCTTCTAAAGTTTCTAAAGCATTAACATTAACATTTTCAATTTCAATAGTTAAAACATCAACCTGTTTTCCAAAATTGTAAACTGTATCATAATCCATTAAGTCACCTTGGATAAAAGTATTACAAGCCATACGACTTGGTGCCTCGTTACTTGGATCTAAAACGTAAGTTTGAATGTCAAATTTTCGGGTATTATAAAGTAGCATTTTACCTAATTGGCCACCTCCTAAAATACCTAATTTAAAGTCTGAAGAAAAATAATTCATTGGTACTAAATCGTGTTAGCAACAAAAATACATTTTAAAACCAAAACACCACCTAAAAATCGAATTCAAATATCTGTAAAGCAGTCACAATTACGTATATTTGCGGTTTAAATTTATAAAATGCAAACAATAACACTTCACGACAAACAGTTTAAACCATTTATTTCTGAACAAGAAATAAATGATGTAGTCACAAAAATGGCAGTTCAAGTAGCAGAAGATTTAGGTGACGAAGTGCCTGTTTTTATTGGTATTTTAAATGGGTCATTTATGTTAGTAAGTGATTTTGTAAAAAAATATCCAAAGCCATGTGAGGTGACTTTTATTAAGTTAGCATCTTATGAAGGTGTAAAATCAACAGAAGACATCCAGCGCTTAATAGGCTTGACTCAAGATCTAACAGGTCGTACAGTTGTGATTTTAGAAGATATTATTGACACAGGTAATACCCTTCATGAAGTACATCGTATATTTAAAAACGAAAACGTAAAACAATTATTAATAGCAACCTTATTTTATAAGCCAGAAGCCTATAAAAAAGATTTTAAGTTGCACTATGTTGGACTAGAAATACCAAATAAATTTATTGTAGGCTATGGATTAGATTATGATGGATTAGGACGTGATTTACCAGCAGTATACCAATTAAAAACAACACAACACATGACTAATTTAGTGCTATTTGGACCTCCAGGAGCAGGAAAGGGAACACAAGCTAATTTTTTAAAAGAAAAATATGATTTAATACACATATCTACAGGAGATGTGTTTAGGTATAATATTAAAAACGAAACAGCTTTAGGGACTTTAGCAAAATCATACATGGATAAAGGACATTTAGTGCCTGATCAAGTAACTATTGATATGCTTAAAGCAGAAGTAGAGCGTAACGCAGATGCTAAAGGGTTTATATTTGATGGTTTTCCTAGAAATGAAGCTCAGGCCAAAGCCTTAGATCAAATCATGGAAGAAAAAGATTCTGAAGTTAGCGCAATGGTAGCTTTAGAAGTTGAAGATGAGGTTTTAGTACAACGCTTATTAGAGCGTGGTAAAACTAGTGGAAGAAAAGACGACTCTGATGAGGCTATCATCCGTAATCGTATTAAAGTATATTACAACGAAACTGCAATATTAAAAGACTATTACGCAGCACAAAATAAATATTTTGGTGTTAACGGAATAGGTAGTATTGAAGACATAACAGTACGTCTTAACACAGTTATAGACAAACTGTAATACAAACAATCTTGTTTGAGTTAATAAGTATTAGTGAAAACTTTTAGCTGTTAACGTTTTTAACTTTTTAACTAAATTATGACTGAAGGAAATTTTGTAGACTACGTAAAAATGCATGTCACTTCTGGAAACGGAGGAAAAGGGTCTGTGCATTTACATCGCGAAAAATTTATTACAAAAGGAGGACCAGATGGAGGAGATGGTGGACGTGGTGGACACGTTATATTAAGAGGTAATCCAAACCTTTGGACACTATTACACTTAAAATTTAAACGTCACGTCAGAGCTGGACATGGTGGACATGGTAGTAAAAGCCGAAGCTCTGGAGCAGATGGAGAAGATATCTATATGGATGTACCATTAGGTACAGTTGTTAGAGATACTGAAACGGATCAAATTCTTTTTGAAATTACAGAAGAAGGAGAAGAGCGTATTGTTGCAGAAGGAGGAAAAGGAGGATTAGGAAACTGGCACTTTAAAACACCAACCAATCAAACACCACGATATGCACAACCAGGTATGCCACTTGAAGAAAACTTTATAACCTTAGAGTTAAAAGTTTTAGCAGATGTAGGATTGGTAGGTTTTCCAAATGCAGGAAAATCAACATTATTATCTGTAGTAACTTCTGCAAAACCAAAAATTGCTGATTATGAGTTTACAACATTAAAACCTAATTTAGGTATTGTAAAATATCGTGACTATCAAACCTTTGTAATGGCTGATATACCAGGTATTATAGAAGGAGCAGCAGAGGGTAAAGGATTAGGATATTACTTTTTACGTCATATAGAGCGTAACTCGATATTACTGTTTTTAATACCTGCAGATGCACCAGATATTAATGCACAATACGAAATTTTGTTAGACGAGCTTAGACGTTATAATCCAGAAATGTTAGATAAAGATCGCATGATTGCAATTTCAAAATCAGATATGTTGGATGATGAACTTAAAGCTGAAATGAAAGCAGAATTAGATAAATCATTACCAATACCTTACCAGTTTATTTCAAGTGTAGCACAACAAGGATTAACAGAATTGAAGGATACACTTTGGAAAATGCTTAACTAGAGATTGAACTATATTACATAAAAAAAAGCTTCCATATGAAAGCTTTTTTTTTATGTATATCGTTTTTGTTTCAGCTTTGTAACACATAACCTATTTTATATAATATCAAGAATTACTCTAAAACCTAGCATTAATCCAATCAGTCATTATTTTTAAAACAATAGTAGAAAAGGTTTCTTTGTTAGTGAAATATTCATCCATAAGGCCAGTTTTAGCAGTTTGAAATAAATGGTTATAGCCTTCTAATAATTTAATTGTTACATCTTTATTTTTAGCTGTTTTAAGATGATTTTCAATTTCAGGTAAATTAATTTCTGGTAAAACTTGTACATCTTTTGATCCGTTTAAAACTAAAATTGGACAAGTCGTTTTTTCAAGATACGGTTTTGGGTCTGTTTTAATAAAAGCTTGTAACCAAGGGTTAGATAGCTGTGTTTTTAATTGGTTGATAGTGTACTCATTTATATAGACTTTAAAAGGACTATCTTCAGTGTCTAATTTATTTTTAAAATTTTGTAAAGCAGTTTCAATAGCAGTCTTTTGTTTTTCAACTTCTGTTTCAGAGAACATTGCTTTATATGCAATAGAGGTTAAAGTGTTATTAAATGCAATACCTTCATCTGTTGCACCTTGTAGTTTTGCTATTTTTTCACTTTGAGACTGTAATATATGTTGACCCTTTACACCTGGTCCTGCAAGCATGATTATAAAAGCAACATCTGTATTAGTTGAGGCTACAATTGGTGCAATTAATCCTCCTTCACTATGACCAATTAATCCAATTTTTGATGTATCAATATCTGTTCTAGATTTTAAGTATTTTATACCAGATTCTATATCATTTGCTAAGTCAAAAGTGGTTGCTTTACTAAAATCACCTTCAGATTTAGCAATACCACGTTCGTCAAAACGTAATACCGCAATACCGTTATTAGTTAGGTAATCTGCTATAACCCAAAAAGACTTATGATTCATCATTGTACAGTCTCTGTCATGTCCACCAGAGCCATTTATTAAAATGGCTGTTGCAGGATTTTTAATATTTTTTGGCAGTGTCAATGTACCTGCTAATGTTATGCTATCTGCTTCTTTATTTATAAATGTGACCTCTTCAATTATATAATTAAAAGGTGGTTGTGGTGTTTGTGGTTTTTGGGTTTGAGAAAAAGATATGTTTGAGCATATAATTATTAGTACTAGGTTTGTTATTGTGAAATTTTTCATGATTAATAATTTTTTTTCTATACTTAATCTATTTTGTCCACCTCAATACGCACACCTTCACTGTGACTACTAAATTCTGGAGCATACATACTCTGTATGGTTGTTATTCCATTACTCATATTTCCTGCATTGTTGACGCGTAAATCATATTCAAACACATAAATTCCTTTTGGTAAATAATCAAAAAAGAAGTTGGTTGACGCATCTTTAGTTGCTTCATAATAGCCCAATCCATCTTGGTACTTGTATTTACTAAGCACATTAATAGGTTCTAAACCTGCAGCTCGCATATTTTTCATGTGTACAAATTCCATTGCACGATCACTTCGTAGTTCGATTCTAACTCTTATTAAATCTCCAATATTTAATTTTGTGTTTTCTGTAATTTTAGAGATTACCTCACCAGTAGCAGTATTAGTTTTTAAATACAATTGTTTCTTGATTTTTAATGGTGTTTCAGCAGAAGTTATTTTATCTAAATCCTCAAAATATTGCCAGTATAAACTTCCCCAAGCAATACCGTTACCTTTTTTTGTCAGCTTAACTTCAGCCATTTTAGGAGTAATGTCTTTTCCTGACCAAGAGGTTTTGTAATAACCAGTTCCAGCTTCAATCTTAACGTTTTCTAAGGTTTCTGGTGTTATTTTTTCGCCACCTAAAACTACATCAACCATTTCTGTGACGCTTAACCAATCATTTCCTTGAAGTAGTAATGCATAGACTGCTTCAGTAGTTGCTTTTGTTGTTTTCCACTTATTAGTTTGTTTGTTTTTAAGTAACCATATTTTAAGATTATTGATGTCCTCAAGGTTTTTTACTTCATTTTGTAGTGTTGGACCAGCTTCGGTAAAAGCTTCAATCATTAAGGCTTGTGTCTCGATAGAGGCTTGGTACCAGTAGTAAGAATTGGTGTTTTCTTTCCAATACATTCCTAACTCTTCAGAGGTAATACTATTTTCTTTTAAAGATTTTATAATTGATTTTGCTGTCTCCTGATCGTCATGTCTATGCATAATCAACGCCATCATTCCTTTTGCATATAAAGGACGTTTTAACCAATAGTTTCTAATTTGTGATAAATAATACTTGTGTATATCTTGATGCTTTTTTGATAATTTATACTCAGGAAAAAAACTTCGCATATATAAATAATGTAATTGCGTATAGCTTAAATGGTCTTTGGTATAATCTACATCATTGGTAAATTTTGTTAAATCATTATATTCTTTTTCAAATTTATTATCTAAAAAGTCTAATGCTTTTTTTACCATATCAGTAATATCTTCCTCTTTATTACTAACCACATTAAGTTTTTTAAGGTGACCAAAACCAGTTATAATGTGTTGTGTAATGAAGCGATTAGCATGGTAGTTTCCAAACCATGACCAGCCACCATTATCCATTTGGTTGTTTTGTAGTTTTTTTCTAGCACTATTTAACTCATTGGTCATTTTATTTAAATCAAATAATAAAGCCATTCGTTTTTTCTGTTCCGTTTCACTTTGTGCATCACGTAGCCAAGGTGTTTCTTGAATTAAAATGGACTTTAACTCTTGATTTTTTTCTAAATTACTAAGTAAAGCATCCGTGTTTTTCCATTGGTTAAATACCGCTTTAATTCTTGGGTTGCTATTAACAATGTGACTAGCTAATGCATTAGCATAAAATCGGCTAAAGGTTTGCTCATTACACTCGTATGGATATTCCATTAAGTATGGTAAAGCTTGTACAGCATACCAAGCAGGATTACTGGTCATTTCTAAGGTTAATTTGTGGTGTTTTAAAGTTGAAGAAGTTGAGGTCTTTAACTTATCCAATGTAAAAGTTTTACTCTCGTTACTTTTAATCCACATAGGAAGCGTTTCTGTGACTAGCATTCTGTTGGTTAAAACAGGAAGTACATTTTGTTCTCCATCGCTAAATTGACCTGCTTTTGCTAATATTTTATATTGAATTGCACTAATGTTATCAGGAATTGTTAGCGTCCACGTGACTTGTGTATTTCCTTTCGCTTTCGCGGAAAACGATTGCTGATTTACAGAGTTTGATAAGTCAGCATCTATAGATTTGCCAGTCAAAGCATCAAACAATTGAAGCACAGCAGTACCTAAGACATCCTTTTTACTAAGATTAGAAATTTTTGTACTAATTTGTATTTGGTCACCTTGACGTAAAAAACGTGGCACATTTGGTATTACCATTAAATCCTTTTGCGTCACTGTTTGTAATGTGCTTTTAGCATAATTACCTTGTTTGTCATGAGCAAATAAATTAAGATTCCATTTGGTTAAAGCTTCTGGAGTTGTAAAATTAAAAGAGACATTTCCATCTTTATCGGTTGCTAATTGCGGAAAGAAAAAAGCAGTTTCCTGTAAGTTGGTTCTAGCTTTAACGTTAGAAAAGTCTTCTTTGTTTCCGTTTTTTGTAGTAATTATGACAACTCCGTTAGCACCTTTACTACCATATAATGCAGTAGCTTCATCACCTTTTAAGACTGACATTTCTAATATGTCTTTAGTGTTTAATGAGGCTAAATCTCCATTATAAATTACACCATCAACAATAACTAAAGGGTTGGATAAATCATTTATTGATTCAGCTCCTCTAATATTAATTTCATTACCATTTAGGTAACCTGAACTCATTTCTGAATCTTCAACTTGTATTCCAGAAGCTCTTTCTTCAAGTATATCCATTTCTGCAGCAGGTGCAGCCATTTTTCTGGAAGACTTCATTCTTTTATTAGAACCATAAGCAGCAACAATGACTTCATCTAAAGTATTGTCATCGGTATTCATACTAATATTAATAACATTATCTGCTCCAACTGTTTTTTCAATAGTTTGATAGCCAACATAATTAAAAACTAATATATCTCCTGTTATAGCTTTAATAATAAAATCACCATCAAAATCTGTAGTAGTTCCAATAGACGTTCCTTTAACTATTACATTTGCACCTGGAAGAGGTAATCCATTTTCATCAGTAATAGTTCCAGTAACAAATCCCTTTTTTACTGTATTATCAAAAGAGGTTTTAATTCTGTTTATTCTTAATCTATTTACATATTGTCTGTAAGCCCAACTATTATTATTCATGGTAAACCCAAACCAATTATACTGATCAAAGTTTTTAGTATTATTAAATTGTGGGTAATTATATTGTCTGTCAACTCTAAAATAGGTGTTGCCAAAACTATTACCATTATTACGATTATAAGACGTGTAATAACTACTTGGTGTAAAGTTAGAATAATTCCAATAGTGAGATTTAAACTCGTCTAAAGAGGCATCGTACATACTTGCTAAAAACTCAGATGCTACTTTTTCGCCTTTTGTACCTTTAATTTTAAAACTCAAAGTCTCGTCTGCTCCTGGTTGTAATTTGTCTCTAAAGGTTAAAGTTTCTATTTCTAAATCGGTTTTTGGATAAGGTACATTAATAGTCATGCTTCCTGCTTTGTAACTATTAAAAGCAGCTAAACTATAATGGATGCCAAATCCACCTAAATCGTTTTTGTCAACAGGTATTGTAATGCTTTTTTTGTTTTGATTTAGGTTTATAATATGGTTTTCTTTTATTTGATAATCACGTTCAATGCTTACAGTAACCGTTATGTTTTTAGCTGCAGTTGCTAAAGTTAACGTGACATTGTCACCAACTTTATAACTGTTTTTATCAGTAGTTACAGTAATTAATTGTTGATCTGCTAGTGCTTTATCTTTGTCTGAAAATAATGTAGTTTTAGCTTTATTTTTAACAACTTGTCCAAACTTGTCTTTAGTTTCAAGCTCTATAATATAAGCTCCAGATAACCATTTTTTAATATTTTTTAAATCAATAGTTGTTGGTTTTTTGGTGTTAAAGTCAGTCTCAAAAACTAGACTTCCTTTTATCCATTGGTCTGGTTGGTCTTCATTGGTAAATGCATCATGTGGAAAGTAATCTTTAAAAGTCTGTTTTGTAAATCCAGGATAATCTGGTGCAGTCCAAGGTCTGTCTCTTAGTACGTTGTCAGGAGCCTCTAATTTGTATATTTTCAAGGTTCCTTTTGCTGCTACAAACTGACCATTTAAGTTTTGTGTTATAATGGTAATTTGATTGTCTTTTTTAGATTTATCAATACTTGAATTAACAATAATGTTTGCTGTTAGTGTATGGTAACCAACTCTAACTGTCGTTTCTGTACTTCTAGTTTCTCCATTAATATCTGTAACATCTGCAAAAACTTGATAGCTGAAAATTGGTAAATTTGCTTTGTCAGATTTTAAGTCAGGTATGGCTTTAAATACAATATTATAATTTCCATTTGCGTCTGTAGTAGTTTCACCATGAGTGATTTCTTGTGACTCACTAGTTGTATAATTAGGTCTAGACCATCTGTACCAGGTAGGATATTGTACATTCCTAACCACACGATATATTACTTTTGCATCAGTAATTTTTGAGCCTGCAAATGCAATAGCTTCACCAGTTACAGTAACACTATCGTTGACTTTTATAGTTTCGGTAATAGGTTTAAAGTTAGTCTCAAATTTTGGACGTTTATATTCTTCTACAGCAATAGATGTGTTTCCATACACGTTATTATTACTAATTTTAATACTATAATTACCTGTTAAACCATCGTTAGGTAAAATAAACTCGCCAGAAACTGATCCAAAATCATTGGTTGTTAAATTTAATGTGCTTACTTTTTCGTTATTAGTATTATACAAAGTAACGTCCACTTTTTTGTTAGTCATTACCTCAGTTTTATCGTTTTTGTTTTTTAAAGCTATCGCTTTAAAATAAACGGTTTGTGAAGGTCTATAAATACTGCGATCTGTAAGAATAAAAGCACGATAATTAGTGTCGTTGTTTTTGTCTTTTTTGTAATATCTGTTTAGATAATAATCGCCAAAATATGCAGTATCTGATTTTGTGTGTACTGTAAGAGCTATTTGATTTCTATTATATTCAGTAGTTTTATTAATAAAGATAATTCCTTTAGAGCTAGTTGTGGTTTGGATTGTTTTTAAAAACTCATCACGATATTTATAATCAATACTAACTTTTGCATTAGCTAAAGGCTTCCCGTTATTGCGATTGATTACTTGGTAAAATTCTTGGTTTTGATCCTCATAATTTACAATAGCTATGTTGGTAGCTTGTGTTAATGTAGTTGCAAAAAAGTTATTTTCTAAGTCTGTAGATTGTCCAACAATTAGATAAAGACCGTTATTTAATTTTGGTACTAAAACTTCGGTAGTGTGTTGTTGGTAATCGTTTTCGTTTTTTAAATCAGAATCCCAAGTGGTTTCAATTTTAAGCTTTTTTATAAAGGCTTTCTTTTCATCTTCTTTATATATATCCGAAAATTCATCTCGTTGTTTTCTTGTTAATTTATAAGCATCAAAGGTTATATTCTCAACGTTTTTATAATTTATTAAAAATCTAGAATGTGTGTTGTTTGGCACAAATTGTTCTGCTGTAATATTTAAAGAAGGATAAAGTAATTGCGTTTTTAGTGTTTCACATAATTGCGCACCTTTACTATCAGGAAAGTCGTTTATTACTTGTTGAGATAAATTAATAGCCTCTTTAATTTTAAATCTAACTTCTGGATTACTGTCTTTATTATAAGCAAAACCTTGCTGAGCAAATAATGAAGCTATTTTTAAATTGTATAAAGCTGAGACTTGGTGTGTTTTGTATTGGTTGGCTTCGGTTTTAAGGGCTTGTAGGTATAGGTCGTCTTTATTGTCTAAAACAGCATTATTGTAAACGTAATCTAGTCGGCTTATATTAACTTCGGTTAAGGCAAAAGGAGTCTTGTCTTTTAAATGAAATTTAATCAAGTTTTGGTAGGCTTTTAGACCTTGCATTTGTAAAGATGTAGTGTCTTTAGAGGTTATTTTTAACTTGGAAAAAGCATTGGCATTGCTCAATAATTCTGGATTATCAATTGAAAATTTATAAGCAGGCTGAGTGATTTGAGTCTCTGAAGTGCCATAAAAGGTTAACGCATTATGACTTAAAAAATCAAAAAGGGTTGGTCTGTATACTTGACTATCTTTTCCTTTTGTAATAATAGCATCAAATTTGGATGTTGGTGTTTGTTGTAATATTAATCCGTTTTGTAAAGATTGGTCATACAACGTTTTTATTTCAAAAAATAAAGTGTTTAAATCCCATGTTCTAAAATCAATTTGGTCTGCTTTATTTTCGGTTTTTGTACGTCTATAAAATTTGTATCTATTTTGGTTAAAATACTGCCAGTATAATGTAGCCAGCATGTTTTGAAGTACATTTTTTGTTGGTGCTTGACTGTTATTTATTTCGTTTTTAAAATTATTAACAACACTAAGTTGCGCATCTTCTTCAAGTAATAAAGCAAATTTGCTTTTAAAAAGCAGTACTTTAATGCGTTGGTCTGTATTGTTTTCGGCTACAGCCTTATTATATATATTATCAACTATTTTAATAGCACTTTTTGGTAAACCATTAATTTCATGCGTTTCTACCTGATGCCATAAATTGGAATAGTTGTTGTTTTGAGCATGTGACGTAGCAAAAAGTAAAATCATTAAAAGTGTGGATATATGCTTCATTTTGTTAATTTTTAAGCAATATACTTTAGCATTTTATGTTGTTAAAGTACAATTGCGTAAAGTGTACGTTTGAATGAGTAACGTGTTACGGATTTAAAGTTAGTTAATATTTTTTCAATTAAATCAAAAACAATACCAATAGAATGCTATTTTTGTAAACCTTTAATATTCAATATGAAATCACTATTAATTGCCTTATTATTACCTATTGCTATTTTTGCTCAAAGTACAGTAGATTTAGGAGAAGGCTACATCAATAAAAAACAATTTAGTAAAGCTGAAAAGATTTTAAACGCTTTTGTAAAGTCTAATTCCGATAATTTAAAAGCAATTGAGTTGCTAGGCGATGCTTATGGACATCAAAAAAAATGGGACGAAGCTGCTGCAGAATATAAAAAGTTAATTAAAGCCAAGCCAAAAACTGCTAATTACCATTATAAATATGGAGGAGCCTTAGGGATGAAAGCTTTATCTGTTAGCAAAGTTTCTGCTTTGGGTATTATAGGAGATGTTAAATCGTCTTTTTTAAAAGCAGCCGAATTAGATTCAAATCATATTGAAACGCGTTGGGCTTTAGTGGAATTGTATATGCAATTACCAGGAATAATAGGAGGAAGCAAAAGTAAATCTTTAAAATACGCTAACCAATTAGAGGCTTTGTCAAAAGTAGATGGTTATTTAGCAAAAGGTTATATTTATGAATATGATGATGAGCCAGAATTAGCCGAAAAATATTATTTAAAAGCTATTAAAGTTGGAGGCTCTTTAACCTGTTATGAAAAATTAACTGCTTTATATGAAAAAGAAAAACAACCAGAAAAAGCAATAACCAATATTGAAGCTTCACAAATTAAACATCAACGTAATAGTTTACATTATCAAATAGGAAAAGTGTGTGCAGATTACAATGTGCAATTAGATAAAGGTAAACAATGTTTAGTGGTGTATTTACAAAATCACTCGGCAAAAGATGGTGTTCCTAAAGCTTGGGCTAATTACAGATTGGCACAGATTTATAAACATAAAAGCGATACTACAAATGCTTTAAAATACATTAATTTGGCTATTGCCGAATTACCTAAAATAGAAGTGTTTCAGGATTTTAAAGAAGATTTATAGTATATCACAAAAAAGGTTTTACTTGTTCAAGTAATTATTATCTTTGAATACTCTACAAAACAAGGATAATGAATGTACATTTTATAGCTATTGGTGGAAGTGCGATGCACAATTTAGCACTAGCATTACACAATAAAGGTTACCAAGTTACAGGAAGTGATGATACTATTTTTGAACCTTCTAAATCTAGATTAGACGCTAAAGGATTATTGCCTGAAGCCTTTGGATGGTTCCCAGAAAAAGTAACTGCTAATTTAGATGCGATTGTACTTGGTATGCATGCTAAAGCTGATAATCCTGAGCTTTTAAAAGCACAAGATTTAGGTTTAAAAATATACAGTTATCCTGAGTTTTTGTATGAGCAATCTAAACATAAAACAAGAGTTGTAATTGGTGGTAGTCATGGTAAAACCACTATCACTTCAATGATTTTACACGTGATGCATTACCATGATCGTGATGTAGATTATATGGTTGGTGCACAACTAGAAGGATTTGATGTTATGGTTAAATTAACAGAGGATAACGATTTTATTGTTTTAGAAGGTGATGAGTATTTAAGTAGCCCAATTGATAGACGTCCAAAGTTTCATTTATATAAACCTAACATTGCATTGTTAAGCGGAATTGCTTGGGACCATATTAATGTGTTTCCTACATACGATAATTATGTTGAGCAATTCAGTATTTTTGTAGATAGCATTGTAAAAGGAGGAAGTATTAATTATAACGAAGAAGACGCTGAAGTAAAACGTGTTGTTGAAGCTTCAGAAAATCCTATACGTAAAATTGCTTATCACACACCTCAGTATACTGTAGAAAATGGCGAAACTTTGCTGGAAACTCCTGAAGGACCAATGCCAATTGAAATTTTTGGACAGCATAATTTAAATAATTTAGCAGGAGCAAAATGGATTTGTCAACATATGGGAATTGACGAAGATGATTTTTACGAAGCGATTTCAACCTTTAAAGGAGCCAGTAAACGTTTAGAGAAAATAGCAGAAAGTAATACTAGTGTTGCATACAAAGATTTTGCACACTCGCCAAGTAAAGTAAAAGCAACAACTAACGCTGTTAAAGAACAGTATAATAACAGAACTTTGGTTGCTTGTCTAGAGCTACATACTTATAGTAGTTTAAATGCAGAGTTTTTAAACGAATATAAAGGTGCTTTAGATGCTGCAGATGTTGCAGTTGTATTTTACAGTCCTCATGCTGTAGAAATTAAAAAATTAGATCACGTCACAGAAACACAAATAGCAGACGCTTTTAAGCGTGACGATTTAATTATATATACTAATCCAGACGATTTTAAAGACTATTTATTCTCTCAAAATTTTAATAATAAATCATTATTATTAATGAGTAGTGGTAATTATGGAGGTTTAAATTTTGATGAGGTAAAAGACTTGATACAGTAATTTTACTGTATTATAATTATTGTTCTTTTTTAGCTTTTTCATACAGTTCAACACATTGTTTTTCAAAATCAAAATTAATTTGATCACTAAAACAGTAAAGGTATGTGTCCGTAAAAACCATAGTAGCTTTTATAGTAGGAAGTTTGTTTAGTTTATCATTTTTGACATAATAAAAATCACCAATGTATGTGTTGGTAAGTAGATTAATGCTTGATTTTCCGCTACCATCACGCACAGCTTCGCCATAAGTTGTACTACTTAAATCGTAGTCAGTGCGACTTATTTTTATTAGTTGCATTTTCTTTTCTTTAGGATTGTAAGTAAATGTGTTTATCCAACCAGAACGATCATAATCATTACAAAACTCAAAACCATCTTTAGTGTCTACTAGTGTGTTTCCAAAATTTAAGCTTCTAATTTTAAAGCTTGATACCCTTTGGTAGTTATTTGATGACAGTACACTAAATAATTTTTTGGCTTCAGAATCTATAAATACTGTGTCAATCCATTTATCTCCATCAAAATCCTTGATGATTTTTCTTGTAGATTGTGCATTAACTAATGAAACAATTAATAATGCTATTATGGTAAAAAACTGTTTCATAAAGTTATTGTTTTAAGTCTTATTACATTTAAATTAATTGGAAAGCTCATAAATAATATCTCCTCCAAATAATAAGATAGAGCAAATTATTGCATAAAGTAACACATATAGTAACGCTCTTGTTAGGTAATAAGTTGTTTTATTAGTCTGTTTTTTAAGGAAGAAATGATTGATCAGTAAAAAAATAATTCCAGTTAATAAACCAGCAGGAGGCGCAATGTAATATAATCCAAAAACCTCTACAGTATTATCTTCGACATACAAATAGAATATAAAAATAGAAAATGCTACTGATAAAAGAATAAACAATAGGTACTTGAGTGCTTTTTTCATGCTTATCCTTTATAGCCTGGATTTTTACCAGAACTAAAACTACTTTTTAATCCTTCTTCTACTTTGTCCCATAATCTTGTATGACTTAAACCATGAGAGACTGTTGCAAAGTGAGCTAAACTTCCTATTACTGGTGGTAATGGTGGGTTTTTTTCTTCATCTTCTCTGTTTTTTTCTTTCTCTTCTTTGACTATGGTTTCCCATTGTTGTTTAGAGATGTTGTTTATAGCAATTAGATCAGAGTTAAATTTTAGTTTAGCAGCTTCAGTAAATGCATCTGGAGTCTTATTTTTATCTTTTTTAGATTCTTCTTCTTTAGGCTTGTCTTGTGGAGCTATTAAATGTGCTTCATATTTTTTTATTAATTTGGTATAGTTAGGAAGATAATCTCTTCTCAATTTTTTAAACTCGTCGTCAGCTTCATCTTTAAATAATAAATCTGCCCACCATAGTGCAGTACCTTTATCTTCAATAGATTCGCTAGATATTATTTGACTGACTAATATGATTAAAAACTCTTTAAGGTTTCCGTCTTCAATACTTTTTTCGGCACTTGATACAAATTTTTCAAACTTAGATTTTAATCCTCTTGAGTGATATACATCCTCTTCAGTTATAGGTACGTCAATGACATCAAACTTTCCGTTAATTTGGTCTTTTGGATCCCAAGACGTATTATCAATAGTGTCTGTAACTCCTGCTTGTTCTGTAAATATTCTTTCTAATAACCCTAATAAATATGCATCTTCAAGACCTTTGTCAATAAAAAGTATTTTATTGATCACCTTTAAAGGCCTTTCCATGTTTAAATCAGTTATCAAATCTGTAGTCTCAAACGTGTCACTAAAACTATTACTTATGCTGTCACCAGCTTTTCCTAAGTTATCTTTAAGTTGTCCCCAGAAACCTTCCTCTTCACTACTACTATTAATGTTTTCTATTTTTTGTTGGTATTGAGTAACTCTATTGTTTAGTCTTGTTTTTGCTGTTGGAATCCAAGATTTTAAGTCTGTTAGAAGTTTGGTTATTTCACCTTTTTCTGCACTTAAATTTTTTAATTCAGGATTATTAATCATTGCAATGATTAGATCTAAAATATCATTTACGCTATCTAGTAACAATGATACTCTTTGCCATATTAATACACCATGTTTAGAATCGCTAACAATAGATATTGAAGTTAAAGGAGCAAAAACACCAGAAGACATAATTAAGTCTATTCTTTGTTTGGATTTATAAAACTCGTAAGCATCAAAGCCATGTATTAATTTTTCTAAATTATTTAAAGAGAAATCTGCTACAAACCTTTGTGTGATGTCGTAATCGTTATGAACATTAATAATTTGGCAATCTTCGTGTAATTTGGCATGGTTAAGCTGGTGCTTTTCTTTAAAAAACGGAGTTGATAAATAGGTTATGCTTTTTACTTCCCATAGTTTAGGAAAACGACTGTCGGTTGTTATTAATTCGGTAAATTGATTGATAACATTTCCTCCATGAGAATGTCCAATTAAATGCAAATGTGTTTCTTTGTTTTTAAATTTAGGATACTCTCTTGTCATTAAGTCTAGTAACCTCTCGGCAGCTTTATTTCTTTCATCTTGACTATTATCTCCACTCCAACTAAAAAAATTGGCTTCGATGTTTAGGTCATGAAATTGTGGTTTTAGTTCTAAAACTTTACCCCAAAGATTGTCTTTACTAGCTTTCCAATAGTTGTGGTTTGATTGATGTTTTAAAGCGGATATATTAACAGGATCTTGTGTTCCTGCTACAAACATGATAATATCTGTAGGGCTAACAACTACAACGTCTAAAGTTTTAGTTACTCCATCTTCAAATTCTAATTTAAAAGTATTTACTGCCATTTTATTGTATGTTGATAACGTCTAATTCTATTTGTTCTAAATCATTATTGATAACATAATTACTTAATTTATCATTTTCAAGTATTTGTCCACCATATTTGAAATCGTGAGATTTATCATTTAATGATATTGTGATACTATCACCAATTCGGTTTTTGGTTTCAATATTTAAAATAATTTTTTCTCCCGTTTTGTATTCGTCTAGTTCATTTCCTTCAACATCAGTTACAAAATATCTTGTAACTTCTTTTTCTTCTTCTTGTCTTGTTGTCGGTTCAATTTCTACAAAAGGATTATTAGGGTTCCAAGGTTCTTGGTGTATGACACCTCTCATTTTCATTATTCCCCAACCAATAGCAATATTCATGTGTAACGGTAGGTTGTTAGACGCATTAAAGGATTCTTGTAAGTCCAATATTTGTGCATTTGCAAATTCCATTTTAAACATGGTGCTTATTCCATCACGTTTATAAAAGACAATTTCGCCTTGACATTTACTAGTTGCAGAAAACATACTTTCGTAAAAAAAAGTATCATCTGATGTAGATTCTATAGCAAATTCAAGTTTGTGACCCATGGTCCTTGAAACTGGACGACCATTAATGTCTGCTAGCTTACTATATACTTGGTTTACGTTAAGTATATTTCTAACTTGATTATCTATAAATAATTTGGCAAGAAAACTCATATTTAAAACTTTTAAATAAATGTACAAAAAAAGAGTATTAAATCGAATATCATTCGGTTAATAATTAAACAATAGTCAATTAAAATAATAATACCATTAATTAGCGCTACCTTTGCATCAAATAAAAGAGGTAACCTAATACATAGTGTTTATCTCAATAAACAGTATTTATGTCATTTCAATCTTTAGGCCTATCTGAAGCCTTACTAAAAGCAATTAGTAAAAAAGGATACACTACACCAAGTCCAATTCAAGCAAAAGCAATACCTCCAGTTTTAGAAGGACATGATGTTTTAGCGTCTGCACAAACAGGAACTGGTAAAACTGCAGGTTTTACATTACCATTATTACATATATTATCAGAAAACCCTAAACAAAAGTTTAGACCAATTCGTGCATTAATACTAACGCCAACACGTGAGTTAGCAGCACAAGTCTATGCTAATGTAAAAGAGTATAGCGAGTTTTTAAATTTGCGTAGTGCTGTTATTTTTGGAGGTGTTAATCAAAAGCCACAAGCAGCTACAATCCGTCAAGGTGTCGATGTTTTAGTAGCAACACCTGGTCGTTTAATTGATTTAGAAAGCCAAGGTTTACTATCGTTAAAACGCGTTGAGATTTTTGTTTTAGATGAAGCTGACCGCATGTTAGATATGGGGTTTTTACGTGATATTGAACGTGTCATGAAGCTAATGCCAGACAAACGTCAAAACTTAATGTTTTCGGCAACATTCTCTAAAGACATTAAAAAATTAGCACAAGGTATTTTAAATCGTCCTGTTCAAGTTGAAGCTACTCCAGAAAACTCAACAGTTGATGCAATTAAGCAAAAAATTTATCGTGTAGCAAAAGCCAAAAAAACAGATCTAATTATTAAGCTAATAACAGATGGTAATTGGAAGCAAGTTTTAGTTTTTACACGTACAAAACATGGAGCCAATAAACTAGTCAAAAAAATGATTAGTGATGGTATTAAAGCAGCAGCAATCCATGGAAATAAAAGTCAAGGTGCACGTACTAAAGCTTTAGCAGGTTTTAAAAGTGGAAGTGTTAGTGTTTTAGTAGCAACAGATATTGCTGCACGTGGTTTGGATATTCCGTTATTACCACACGTTATTAATTATGAAATTCCTAATATATCAGAAGACTACGTTCATAGAATTGGTCGTACAGGTCGTGCAGGAGCCAATGGTGAAGCTATAAGTTTAGTTAGTGCAGACGAAACTACTTTTTTACGTGATATCCAAAAGTTAATAGGTATGAAATTACCTGTTGAGATTTTAGAAGGTTTTGAGCCAGATCCAAATGCGTCAACTGCACCTATTAAACCAGGACAAAACAGACGTAATCAATCAAGAAATAATAAGCCTAAAGGCGAAAAAAACAAATCTAAATCTACTTCAAATTCTGGTGGTCGCAACAGAAGTAGAAATAAAACTAGAAATAGAAGTAATGATAGACGATCTAATAGCTAAATAAAAGATGACACAAAATTTAAAAAATAAAATTATTGAAGTTTGTGATAAAAAAATTGCTCAAAAAGGAGATGCTGTTGGTGTCTCCTTTTATGCGTTTTTTAAAAATAAAAATGATAATCCAGAGTTATTAATGGAAGCTGCAACTTGGTGGATACAAACACACCAATTAGATCATTTTGAAAAAGCAGTCAAGATTAAACGTTTAATAGAAAACAGTTAAATGGAAACTCAAAAAAACAACCCTTTACATGGTGTTAAGTTAGAGCAAATAGTTACCGACTTGCAAGCACATTACGGTTGGGAATATATGGGACACGTTGTTAAAATAAAATGTTTTAACGATAATCCATCTGTAAAATCTAGTCTTAAGTTTTTGCGTCGTACACCTTGGGCTAGAACTAAAGTAGAAAACATGTATTTAAATTTCTTGAAGAAAAATAGCAAGTAGTTTTTTGAGGTTTGTTTGATGTTTAATTTGGGAAGCCTAGGACAGGAGATAAACGATACTTTCGGTTTAACCACAAGCCAAATCTTTTTTTTTAAATACTAATCTAAAGATTTTACGACTTTGTAAAAAGGTAGACAACAACCTTTCGATTAAGTAACAATTACCCAATTTACTATATATAGTATTGTATAGCGTTTTTTACTTTTGATTATTCTGTTTCTCAAATTTTAAAGTTAGTACTTCTGTTATTTTTAATATTATTGTTGTATTCAACTTCGTTAGTTTATCATTTATTAAACTAATTTTTGTGTTTATTTCATTTAAATTTTTAAAAGGGTTCTCTTTCGTGAAATTTATTAAATCCTTTGCCATTTTTGTTTTATGGGCAGCCGAATTATTTCGTATTTTTCTTAATTCAGTATTATTTTCCTTTTTTAAGGACGAAAACTCTTTACCAATTATTTTTAATTCGTCTATAAATTCAGACATATTATTGGATTCAAGCTCTTGTCTCAAGTTTTTACCAATTAGTTCATTAATGTCATCAAGAAATTCAATTATTGTCATACACAATAAACGTCCAAATAAGTTCTTTTGAGTCGGACTTTCAGAGGTTTGATAATTGTCAAATAGAATAGATATATCATTATATACAATTGATGAATAGAGGCAAACATTATAAAATTCATCATAATTATTGATTCCACTCTTTTGTAAATCATTCCATATTTTACGATTTGTATCAATGTCACTCAATCTAATTAATTCAGATTTATGAAGAATTTTCTTTAAGTTATTTTTTTCCTTTTTTGAGGTTAATTTTTGAAACCAATTATTCATTTACAAGGTGTTTTGATAATGACATACAATGTATAGATAAGGTGAGTTTCTAATTCACTTTATGGAGTGTTAATCGAGGTTAGTGTAAAATTTTGACACAGTCAAGCTATTATTGTAACTGTCTTAAACCTTCGTAAATAACTATACTTACAGCATTGGCAAGGTTTAAACTTCTAATATGTTCGCTGTAAAGCGGTATTTTGTAAAGAGAATCAGAATGCGTTTCAATAATGTTTTTATCTAATCCAACAGATTCTTTTCCAAAAATTAAAAACTGATTGTCTTCAAATGGAATATCCCAATGCGATTTTGTTCCGTGACTTGAGAAGAAAGCAAATTTTTCGTTTTTATTAATTTCAAAAAAATCTTCTTTTGATTCATACATTACAACATTTAAATGTTTCCAGTAATCTAATCCAGCACGTTTTAAACGCTTGTCACTTAATTCAAAACCAAAAGGTTTAACTAAGTGTAATGTGCTTCCAGACGCTAAGGCTAGTCTGCCTATGTTTCCTGTATTGTTTGGTATTTCGGGTTCTATTAAAACAATGTTTAACATATTTATTTTTTAGTTAATGTGACAATTATTAATCTAACTAACAACACCCAAGGAAGTCCATGCAAGATCACGTCAAACCAATCTTTTAGTTGCATGCCATTGGCTCCTCCAGCAATCCATTTAATTTTGCCCCAAATGTGTGGTTCCGGAAAAAAAGGAGCTAATCCAAGAGTTAAACACAATAATATTATTAATCTAAAATCGTTAAGTAGTTTCATAAAAAAATGCCTATTCAAATATACTGAATAGGCATTAAATATAAAGCTAATTTTAAATTAGCTAATCGTTTTATTTTGTTGTTTTTTGATAGTTGCTTTATCAATATCAAAATCGTTTGTATCCATTTTTGTGTTCGCTGTTGGATTTGTCGGATTAGTTTGTCTAACAGTAGTTTTAAATTTCTTTCTATCTTTTATCATTCCCATAATTTATTTTTTTTTGGTTCGTAATAAAGATACTGTTTACTTAAGCTATTGTCTCACAAGGCTTAGTTAAAGTCTTTAGCCTAAGTGTTAAACTCTCTTAAAAGGTTACTTAAGTGTCATTTTCATTTCAATCATCCTGTTTTTAAACCCTTTTTTTTGATACGCTTTTATTGCAGACTCGTTATCACTATAAACTTCAAGTCTAGTTTCAAAAATATTTAAACTAATAGACCATTGTTTTAGTTGCTCGATTATATCTTGAATTATACCTTGACCTCTAAATTTTGGATTTACATACATAAAACCCATATAAGTATATGTGTCAATGTTATGATACGGTTTAGCTTTAACAACTTTGGCATATCCACAGGCTATTAAATGGTTGTTTGTTGTCGCAACAATTAATTTAGTGTCATTAGACTGTATTAAATAATCTAAGTCATAGTAAGTACAATTTTCTTTTAAAACGGAATCAAATGGACGTTCATAGGCAATTAATTGTTGTTCAAATTGTAATAATTTTGGTTTATCTTCCAAAGTTGCTTCTCTAAACGTAATTGCAGCCATACTTGAATTTTATTTTAAAATAGAATCTGTAAAATTGTCAATATTGGTATTGCCATGTTTTGTTAAGTGTTTTATAAATGCACTACCAATAATTGCTCCTTTAGCGTATGTTGTGGCTTGAGTAAATGTTTTATTGTCAGAGATACCAAAACCTACTATTTGTGGGTTTTTAAGTTTCATGTCTGCAATACGTTTGAAGTAGTCGGTCTGTTCTGTTCCAAAACCAGAGCTACTTCCCGTAACGCTTGCGCTACTTACCATATAAATAAAACCATTAGAGATCGAATCAATAAAGTTAATACGCTCTACACTAGTTTGTGGAGTGATTAAAAAGACATTTATTAAGCCATATTTTTCAAAAATAGTTTTGTATTGTTCATTATAAACATCTACAGGTAAATCCGGAATGATTAAACCATCAATACCGATGTCTTGACATTTTTTACAAAAAGCTTCAACACCATATTGTAACATAGGGTTAAAATAGCCCATTATTATTAAAGGAATAGAGACCGTTTTTCTGATGTCTTTAAGTTGATTGAATAACGTGTCTGTTGTCATTCCGTTTTTTAAAGCTTGTGTAGAACTAGCTTGTATTGTTGGTCCATCTGCCAATGGATCGCTAAACGGAAGTCCAATTTCTATCATATCTACTCCGTTTTTTTCAAGGTCTTCTATAATCGAAACAGTGTCGTTTAGCGTTGGATATCCAGCTGAAAAGTATATGCTTAATAGCTTTTTGTCTTCTTTTAGTTTTTGATTTATTCTGTTCATTTTTAAATGAATTTTTTGTTTCCTGTGTGATACTGAAACGGGTTCAGTATGACGTTGTGTTTGTGGCTTGCTTTGTTATTAAGTTGCGTCAATCTGAAATTGTTTCAGATTCACATTGTTTTAGTGTTGCAATTGCAGTGTTTATTATGTCGTTTTTATTTCTTGTGTGATACTGAAACGAGTTCAGCATGACGTTGTGTTTGTAATTTGCTTTGTTATTAAGTTACGTCAATCTGAACTTGTTTCAGATTCACATTGTTAGTGTTTTTAGGGTTGGATTCTGTTCTTTAATTAAATTTAGTTTCCATTCCTTTTTCCAATTTTTAATTTGTTTTTCTCTCAATATAGCTTGATTAATATCGGTGAATATTTCGTAGTAAATCAAATCTTTTAAATTATATTTTTTTGTAAACACCGAACCAATTCCGTTTTGATGTTCAGTAATTCTCTTGTTTAAATCTGTTGTTACGCCTACATAAAATGTTGTTCTGTACTTATTGGTGATTATGTAAGTGTAGCTTGTTTTCATTGTTATGAGATACAGGAACTAGTTTTGTTATTTTTTGACTCTTCTAGTGAGATACTGAAACAAGTTCAGTATGACGTTGTGTTTGTGGCTTACTTTGTTATTAAGTTACGTCAATCTGAACTTGTTTCAGATTCACATTAGTTTTGCTAATTGTTTCGCGTTAAGGATTGAAAGGTCTGTCTGAGCTCCTCGCAGAGAGCGAGCCTTGAAAGCCTGACCCTTGTGGTAACGCCCAAATATTACAGTTTAAAATAGTCGATATAATTTTGTAAATCTTTATCACCACGACCTGATAAATTAATAACAACTACGTCGTCTGGATTAAACTTTTTGTGATCAAATACTGCAAATGCATGCGAGCTTTCTATTGCTGGAATTATACCTTCTAATTGACTTAATTCCAATCCTGCTGTCATGGCTTGATCATCTGTGATAGATATAAACTCTGCACGACCAGTTTTATATAAATGTGCATGCATTGGTCCAACACCTGGATAATCTAATCCTGCTGAAATGGAATAGGGCTCTGTGATTTGTCCATCGTGAGTTTGCATTAATAGGGTTTTACTTCCGTGAATTATGCCTTCTTTACCAAGGACAGAAGTTGCAGCACTTTCTCCGGAATGAATCCCTTTTCCTGCTGCTTCAACAGCTATAAGGTTAACATCTGTATCGTCTAAATAGTGATAAAAAGCTCCTGCAGCATTACTACCACCTCCAACACAGGCTATAACATGGTCTGGTTTTTCACGACCTTCTTTATCTTTTAATTGCCATTTGATTTCTTCTGATACGACTGCTTGAAAACGTGCCACCATATCTGGATAAGGATGTGGTCCAACCACACTACCAATAATGTAATGTGTGTTTACAGGATTATTAATCCAATCTCTAATGGCTTCATTTGTTGCATCTTTTAAGGTGCGACTTCCAGATAATGCTGGACGGACTTCTGCACCTAGCATTTTCATTCTGGCAACATTTGGTGCTTGACGTGCTATGTCAATTTCTCCCATATACACGATACATTCCATTCCCATTAAAGCACATACAGTTGCTGTTGCTACACCATGTTGTCCTGCTCCAGTTTCGGCAATAATACGTGTTTTACCTAAACGTTGTGCCATTAAAATCTGACCAATGGTGTTGTTTACTTTATGCGCACCTGTATGGTTTAAATCTTCGCGTTTAAGATAGATTTTAGTATTATATTTTTCGCTTAAGCGTTTTGCAAAATAGAGTGGAGAAGGACGTCCTACGTAATCTTTTAATAATTGGTCAAATTCTTCTTTAAAAGAAGGCTCTGCCATTATTTTTAAATAATTTTGACGTAGCTCTTCTACGTTTGGATATAGCATTTCTGGGATGTATGCACCTCCAAAGTCTCCGTAATATCCTTTGTCGTTAATATTAAAACTCATAATTGTGTGCTATCAATTTTTGTTTAAAGTCGTTTAATTTTGTAGTGTCTTTTAATCCTGCTGCAGTTTCGAATTTACTGTTAACATCAAATCCAAAACATAAGTAAGATTCTGGTCTTTTTAAAAATAACAGTATAGCATCCATTTCTTTTAAACCAATTCCGCCACTTAAAAAATAGGGTTTAGAAGATGGGTAGTTTTTTAATACATTCCAATTAAAAGTGTAACCATTACCACCTGGTTCTTTTCCTTTGGTATCAAATAAATAATGGTCACAAACCTCTTCATAAGGTTCTAAAACCGAAAAATCAAATTGGTTTTTAATAGAAAACACCTTTATTACAGTGATGTCTAAATCTTTTAAACGTTGACATAGTTCTGGTGATTCCTGTCCATGAAGTTGTACACCTTGTAAATCATGTTTGTCTACCTTCCCTTTTATATAGTCAAAAGTCGCATTAACAAAGACTCCAATTTTTTTTATGCTTTCTGGTAATTCTGGAATAATACCATTAAAATAACGTGATGATTTTTCGTAAAAAATGAAACCCATATAATTTGGATTTAGATCTGCAACATCCAAGATGTTGTTCTCATTTTTCATTCCGCATATTTTTAATTTCATAGTCTTAGTTGTTTAATGTTTGGATAAATTGTTTGGCACTTTTACCAGCATTGTTAGTTTTCATAAAATTTTCGCCAATTAAAAAGCCTTTGTAACCAAAAGGTTGTAATGTTTTTATGGCTTGAATACTGCTAATTCCGCTTTCTGATACTTTAACAAAATCGTTAGGTATTAAATCGCTTAATTGCTTACTGGTCTCTAAACTAACCTCAAAGGTTTTTAGATTACGATTATTAACACCAAGCATATCAAGACTTGGCATTATTGATTTATGTAATTCCGTTTGGTTGTGGACTTCTAAAAGCACATCCATATTTAGACTTTTTGCTAGTTCTGAAAATGTCTTTATTTCTTCTTTAGTTAAAATAGCTGCAATCAGTAAAATAACGTCAGCTCCATAAGCTTTAGCTTCAATAATTTGGTAGATATCTATGATAAACTCCTTTCTTAATAAAGGTAAATTACTACTAGCTCTTGCGGTTAGTAAATCGTCTAGGCTTCCTCCAAAATATTTTCCATCGGTAAGTACAGACATACCACAAACGCCAGCATCTTGATAACCTTTGGCGACATCAAAAACGTTTAAATCGTGATTTATGACTTGTTTTGAAGGTGAACGCCTTTTGTGTTCTGCAATGATACCTGAGGTACTGTTTTTTAATTTTTTTGCAAGTGAAACTGTTTCTCGTTCAAACAATATTGATTGTTCTAATTGTTTGATTGGTATTAGTTGCTTACGCAAGTTAACCTCAATGCGTTTGTCGTTAACTATTTGGGTTAGTATATCCATTATTTACTTAAATCTATCAGTTTTTGTAAACTTGCTTTTGCTTTTCCGCTTTCTAAGCTTTGTTTTGCTAGTTGAAATCCTTCTTGATGCGAAATTTTATTTACTGTTGCAATTGCTAAACCAGCATTTGCGCAAACTACATTGTTTTGTGCTTCAGTACCTTTACCTGTGATTATTTTTTTGAAAATTTTAGCAGCTTCGTTAACCGTTGAGCCTCCAAAAATTTCAGATTGTTCTATTTGTTCTACACCAAGGTCTGAAGGACTTAACATAGTTTCTGAATTATTAGTAATGATTTTTGTTTTTCCGGTTAATGAAATTTCATCATAACCATCCAACGCATGTACAATACTATAGTTACGATCTGTGTTTTGGTATAAATACCCGTAAATACGTTGTAGTTCTAAGTTAAAAACACCTACCATTTGGTTTTTAGGAAACGCTGGATTTACCATTGGTCCTAGCATATTAAAAAAGGTTTTGACGCCAAGTTCTCTTCGGATAGGAGCTACGTTTTTCATAGCTGGATGAAATAAAGGCGCATGCATTACACAAATACCTGCTTGGTCTATGCTTTGTTTTAACGTGTCTATGTTATTAGTAAAATTAACTCCTAGCTCTTCCATAACATTTGAAGATCCTGATGCAGATGAAACTCCGTAGTTACCATGTTTAGCTACTTTAACACCAGCTCCTGCAGTAATAAATGAAGATAATGTAGAAATGTTAAATGTGTCTTTACCATCACCTCCTGTACCACATAAATCAATAGCATTAAATTCTGATAAATTTACTGATATACAAAGTTCTAATAAGGCGTCTCTAAACCCTTGAAGTTCTTCAATGGTAATGCTTCGCATCATGTAAACAGTTAAAAAGGATGCAATTTGACTTTGGTTGTAAGCACCTTCAGAAATATTAACTAATAATAACTTAGCTTCTTCTGTAGAGATGCTTTCTTGATTTATTAATCTATTTAGTATTTGTTTCATATTAACTATTAATCCAGTTTTTTAAAATTTGCTTTCCGTTAGGTGTTAGTACACTTTCAGGATGGTATTGTACACCTCTAACATCATAAACTTTATGTCTTAACGACATGACTTGACCGTTGTTGTCAAAGGAAGTTGCTTCTAATTGGTCTGGTAAATTGGCATCAACAACCCAAGAATGATAACGACCAACCTCAATGGTTTTGTCCATGTTTTTAAATAACACTTCATCATCTACAGTTATATTAACGTCTGTTGCAATACCATGATAAACGTGCTGTAGGTTTATAAGCGAACCTCCAAATACTTCACCAATTGCTTGTTGACCTAAACAAACCCCTAAAATACTTTTAGTAGGAGCATAGGTTTTTATTATTTGTTTTAGTAAACCAGCTTCATCAGGTATACCAGGACCAGGTGATAATACTATTTTTTGAAAAGCATCCACTTCATCTAGAGTTAGTTTGTCATTACGTTTGACAGTAACTTCGCAATTTAAATCTTCAAGATAATGAACTAAATTGTATGTAAAGCTATCGTAGTTGTCTATTACTAATACTTTCATTTTTCTTTTTTTTAATTTCCGTTTAACGGAAACTTAGGGTTTTTTACGATTTATTTTTTTGTCAATTTATGTTGTGGAAACCTAAATCTGTTCGGCTAATTGTATAGCATTGGTTAAAGCTCCAAGTTTATTGTACACTTCTTGAAGCTCGTTTTCTGGTACAGATTTAGATACTAATCCTGCACCAGCTTGCCAATGTAGTTGGTGGTTTTTACTCATAAATGTCCTAATCATTATCGCATGATTATAATTACCATCAAAATCCATAAATCCTATAGCTCCTCCATAAAAGGTGCGACTTGTTTTTTCGTATTTTTCAATAAGTTGCATGGCTTTGTGCTTTGGTGCACCACTTAGCGTTCCTGCAGGAAATGTATCTGCAACTACTTGCATTGTTGGTGTGTTTTTATGCACTTTACCAGTAACTTTACTAACTAAATGTATAACATGAGAGAAAAACTGAGCTTCACGATATGTAACTACTTTAACTTGACTACCATGTCTACTTAAGTCGTTACGCGCTAAGTCAACTAACATAACATGCTCTGCATTTTCTTTAACATCTTCAGCAAGTTTTTTAGCTAAAATTTGATCATCTTCATCATTACCAGTCCTTCTAAAAGTTCCTGCAATGGGATGTATTTCGGCTTGGCCTTTATTAACTACTAATTGTGCTTCTGGGCTACTACCAAAAATTTTAAAATTACCGTAGTCAAAATAAAATAAGTAAGGAGATGGATTAATACTACGTAAAGCACGATACACGTTAAATTCGTCACCTTTAAAACCTTGCGAGAATTTTTTAGATAATACTAATTGAAAGACATCTCCTCTTGCACAGTGTTTTTTTGCTAATTCAACATGTGACTTATATTCGTCATCTGTTAAATTAGAGCTAATATCAGAGTCTGTTTTAAAATTATAAGACGCAAAGTTTTTAGACTTTATAAGTTGTAATATTTCGTCAATATTATTTTCTGTTTCAAAACAATGCGCAAAAATATAAGCTTCGTTTTTAAAATGATTTATAGCAATAATGTTCTGATATACTGCATAATATACATCTGGTATGTCTAACGAATCTGGTTTTTTTGTAATTTCGACATCTTCAAAATGTTTAACCGCATCATAAGCTGTATAACCAAAGATTCCGTTATTAATAAATTTAAATTCTTTTTCAGATTTAACTTTAAATCTTTTAGTGAATTTATGAATCATTTCAGTCACATTACGGACTTTATTTTTCATTTCGCTTCCATCAGGGAATTTTTGAGTAATTGAGGTGTCATCAACCTTAATTGAAGCTATTGGATTAAAACAGATGTATGAAAAACTGTTATCGTTAGCATGATAATCACTACTCTCAAGCAATATACTGTTAGGAAATTTATCCCGAATCTTAAGGTAGATACTTACTGGTGTAATGGTATCGGCTAATATTTTTTTGTAATGTGTGTATAGACTAAATGTTTTCATTTTTCAGGTCTTATTTATTCCTTTATTGTCACTTTATAGAGACGTTAATTGTTGGTTGATATATTTTTATTATGTTCAGAGTATAACAAAAAAAAAGCTTGTCGTGACTGACAAGCTTTTTTTGTATAGTTATTTAAATAATACGAATAGCGTTAGTTCACGAATGTTGAGTTTCGAGAGTTCCACCACCAAGTATGATTTAAAATTGTGTTCATAATTATTGTAAAGTTCAAAGATATAAATCAAATTTTAGTTTTCAAATGTTTTTTGTATTTAATTATTTATTAAATTTACTGTATGAGATATTTTATTATAATTTTATTAGCTACGTTGTCTTTTGTTAGTAAAGCACAATCTGTGAAAATTACTCAATCAACTAAAGGAGAATATATTAGTGTTGAGCCAATTGAGAATAAGTCTATTAGTAAGCAGTTTAAAATTTTTAATTACAAACAGTTTGAAGATTATCTGAAAACTAAAGATAAAAGCAAAACTTATGTCATTAATTTTTGGGCGACTTGGTGTGCTCCATGTGTAAAAGAGTTACCTTATTTTGAGAAAATCAATACTGACTATGCTTCAGAAAATGTAGAAGTCATTCTAGTTAGTCTAGATTTTCCTAAACAAATTGATACTAGGTTAAAACCATTTTTAAAAGACAATAAACTACAAAGTGAAGTTGTTTTATTAAATGATGTTGATACTAATACATGGATACCAAAAGTTAATAAAGATTGGTCAGGAGCAATACCTGCAACTTTAATTTACAATAGTGAAAAATCTGAGTTTTACGAACAATCTTTTGATTACAATGATTTAGAAAATACATTAAAAACATTCTTAAAATAATTTCTTACAATGAAAAAAGTAATCCAAATTACAACAGCATTACTATTATTAGTAGTTGTTAGCGCATTTACTAACAAAACAGAAAAAGAAAAATCAGGTTACAAAATTGGAGATGTAGCAACCGATTTTAAGCTAGAAAATATAGACGGAAAAATGGTGTCTTTGTCAGATTTTGAAGACGCTAAAGGGTTTATAGTTACTTTTACATGCAATACTTGTCCATATGCTGTGGCTTATGAAGATAGAATAGAGGCGTTAAATAAAAAATATGCTTCAAAAGGTTATCCTGTAATAGCCATAATGCCTAATAATACAGATGTAAAACCTGGAGATAATATAGAGGCTATGCAAAAAAGAGCAGATCAAAAGGGATTTACATTTCCTTATTTATTAGATGCAGGACAAGATATTTATCCACAATATGGTGCAACAAAAACACCACATATATATATCTTAGAAAAAACTAAAACAGGTAATATTGTTAAATATATTGGAGCTATTGATGACAATTACCAAGATGCAAGTCAGGTAAAAAACAAATATGTAGAAGATGCTGTTGATGCACTTTTAACAGGTAGAGAAATTAAAGTTAAAGAAACTAAGGCTATTGGATGCTCTATTAAGGTATAATATAATAGAGATTGATATTTAAATGAAATCCGAAATGTAACATTTCGGATTTTTTTACGTCTATCTATTAAAGAAACCTTAATTTTGACAACAAATTAACCGTATATTGAAATGGCAGATTTAACACAATCGGATTGGGTAAACCAATTAAAAGAAGATGAAAATGCAGTAATTCTAGATGTTAGAACAGCAGCAGAAGTAGCCGAAGGTAAAATACCAAACACGCTACATATAGATATTTATAAAGGTCAAGGATTTGTATATGAGGTAGATGCTTTAGATAAGTCCAAAAGCTTTTATGTATATTGTAGATCAGGAGGTAGAAGTGCACAGGCATGCAATATTATGAATCAATTAGGTTTTGAGAAAACTTATAACCTTTTAGGAGGGTTTAATGAGTGGACAGGAGACGTCGAATAAATTTTTTAATTATGAAAAAAGTATCACTATTATTAAGCCTAATGGTTTTATTAGTTTTTAGTTGTAAAGAAGAGATTGAAGGCGAAATAAAAATGGTGTCTCCAGAAGAGATGCAAACTTTATTACAATTGGATACGGTCCAATTAGTAGATGTCAGAACTGATGCCGAGTTTAAAGAAGGATATATAGCTGAAGCCCAAAATATAGACTTTATGTCTCCAACTTTTGAAAGCGATATCATGATACTGGATAAAGAAAAGCCTGTGTTATTATATTGTGAAAAAGGTGGTAGAAGTGCTAAATGCGCAAAAAAAATGATTGACTTAGGTTTTAAAAAAATATATGATATGCAAGGAGGATTTTCCAAATGGCAACATGAAGGTTTGCCATATAAAAAATAAAAAAAATCACACACTATATAGTAGTTTTAGTTTAGTTAGTTAGTTA
>NZ_BCBW01000027.1:0-50910 GCF_001315805.1 Olleya sp. ITB9 | reverse complement strand
ATTGGGATTTTTTTAGTGATGCTATAAATAGACTTCTATTAGTTTAGCTGCTTTTGCTTGTATAGTGATATGGTTAATACAAGCAGGAATAATAATAGTTTGTCCCATTTTAAGACTGTAATCCATTGTGTCATTTTTGGCTCTAATTATAACCTCACCTTCAACACACATATAAATAACAAACGAGTCCAAAGTTGTTAGGTCTCTAGTTATAGTTTTATTAAGCTCAATAATATTGGTTTCAAAATATGGAGATTTAACTAAAGGACTTGGTGCATTAGTTGTAATATTATAATTAGTTTTATAAGTGTCGTATACATTATAATCTATAGCATCTAATGCTAAGTCTGTATGCAATTCTCTTTTTTTTCCTGTTTTTTTATCAACTCTATCATAGTCATAAATACGATAGGTAATATTAGAAGTTTGTTGAATTTCTGCTAATAAAACACCAGCTCCAATAGCATGTACACGTCCCGTAGGAATATAAAAGGTGTCTCCAGAAGTTACGGTTTCAATATTTAAAATCTTATTTAAAGTATTGTTTTCAAGATTATTGATGTATTGATCTTTTTCTACATCTTGATTAAAACCAACAATTAATTCAGCATTTTTTTCAGCTTTCATGACATACCACATTTCATTTTTTCCAAATGAGTTATGTCTTTCTTTAGCTAGCTCATTACTTGGATGTACCTGAATGGATAATGGTGTCTTGGCATCTATAAACTTTATTAATAAAGGAAAATCGTTACCAAAAGCATCGTAAACCTTTTGTCCAACAAAATCAGCTTTATAAGTTTTAATTAAATCTTTTAAAGTTTTACCTTCTAAGTTACCACTGTTTACAACCGTTTGATTGTCTTTAACGTCTGATATTTCCCAAGATTCACCAATACTATCTTGTGTGTAGGATTTATTTAAAACTGTTTTTAGTTTATCTCCTCCCCAAATTCGATAACTATAGACAGGATTAAAAGTTAAGGGATATAATTTCATATTAAGCTAGTTGTTTGATATGGCTAATAAATTTTTTAGTAATAGCTTTAAGATGAATGCGAGTGTTTTGCATAGCATCATCCAAATTTTTTGATTCAGTTATAATTTGTGAGGCATAATTAATACCCATGGTGTTTAATTGTTTATCATTAATATCAATTGCACCACAAAAAACTGCGACCTTAATATTATTTTGTGTTGATACATCTAACACACCTTGAATAGTTTTACCTGCTAAGGTCTGATTATCTAATTTACCTTCACCAGTTATTATCCAATCTGCATTTAAAATTTGATTGTCAAAATTAGATAATTTTTTGATTAATTTATTACCACTTTCAAGATTTCCGTTTAAAAATATTTTAGAAGCAATTCCCATTCCTCCTGCAGCACCAGAACCTGGTATTGTTTGAGGGTCTATTTTAAATATAAGACTAATTAATCTAGAAAAATCCTTAAGACCTTTATCTAATAGTAATATGTCTTGTTTGTTAGCACCTTTTTGAGCTGCGTAAACATATGAAGCTCCTTTTTTTCCGTATAAAGGATTGGTAACATCACATGCAATTTGAAATTCTGTTTGAAAAATTTTGGGGTTAACTTGAGAGATATCTATGGATTTGATAGAGGATAAATTTTTGCCAATCGGGTTAACGGTTTTAAATTTTTTATCTAAAAATCGGTAACCTAATGCAGTTGCCATACCAATGCCACAGTCGTTGGTAGCACTTCCGCCAATACCAAGTATGATTTTTTTTGCACCTTTATTTAAAGCATCTAAAATAAGTTCTCCAGTACCAAATGTTGTCGTGATTTTACAATCTAATTGTTCGGGTTTTAACAATTTTAATCCAGAAGCTTCTGCCATTTCTATAAAAGCAGTTTCATTTTTTGAAGCGTAAATATAACTGGCTTCAATTGCAGAAAATAAAGGATTGCTAACAGTGGTTTTAATGGTTTTTCCGTTTAGATAATACTTAACAATATCTATCGTGCCATCACCACCATCTGCTAATGGAAGTTTAATAATATTTGCATTTGGGATTTCTTTTTTGATCTGTTTTTCTACAATATCACAAAACTCTAAACTTGTTAAAGAGTTTTTAAATTTATCAGGAGCAATTACTATTTTCATATTGTTTTTTAGCTTAAAAGTCTACCAATATACGTGGCAAAAAAGACAATAAAAATAAAGTAAGATAGTAAAATTATAACTTCTTTTTTACCTGCTTTATAAACCGTTATGTCTAAACCTGGTTTGGTTTCTTTTTTAATAATTTTACTTACAATTAATGCAATAATTATAGTGATTATACACCCAATGGCATTCCACCAAAACCAAAAGATGCTTGGTACATATAACCATAAATAAATATTAAATAATACACCAGCTACAATTCCTAAATTAGCACCTAATGCATGTGTTTTTTTAGTTAAAATAGCTAAAATGAATGCTGCTAAAATAGGACCATAGAACACAGAGCTAATTTTATTAATAACCTCTATAACTGTACCTTCAATACTTCCAGCAAAAAAGGCAAAAAACAAACAAACCAATCCCCAAAAAACGGATAGAAACCTAGAATATTGGACATATTTATTATCTGGCATGTCAGGTTTAAATCGTTTAATAAAATCTTCTAAAGTGACTGCTGATAAAGAATTAACTGTAGAACTTAAAGACGACATTGCTGCAGACATTATTGCTACAATTAAAATACCTATTACGCCATTAGGTAAGTATTTAATTATAAAAACAGGTACCATTAAATCGGCTTTTTTACCTTCTAAACTTGTAATGTTACTTTGATAAATAGAGTTTAAAAGTTCTTGAAAACTAGCATCCTGAAGGATTAAAGTACCTAAGACTAGTCCCATTATACAGTAAGTCAAAGTTATAGGAAACCTAAATAGACCATTAGCTAATAATAGCCTTTTAATAGTTGGTAGTCCTTTTGCAGATAATAAACGTTGCGATTGTGTTTGATCAGTTCCGTAATAGGACGCATATAAAAAGAAACCTCCAATTATCATAGGCCAAAAACCAAACTCATCATTTTTATCGGCATTATTAAATCCCCATTTAGAAAAATCAACAGCTGTTAATCGGTCTTTATCAACTAGAGTTATAAATTTATCATAACCACCTAATTCGCTTAAACCATAAAATAGGCAAATTATTATTCCGAAAAATAGAATACACATTTGTATAACATCTCCCCAAATTACAGCTTTCATACCACCTTGAAATGAATAAATCATGGTTATAACTCCAATAATTAATATTGAAATCCAAAACTCTATTCCAATAGTGGCCTGTAATATTAGAGCCATAGTGTAAACCATTACACCTGTTGCTACAGAGCGACTTATTTGAAAAACAAAACTTATTAATAATCTAGATGAAGCATCAAAACGACGTTCTAAAAACTCGTAAACACTTACAATGCCTGACTTATATAATGTAGGTATAATAGCAATTAATAAAAATGCCATTGCTAATGGTACGCCAAACTCGTAAGTTAACCATTGTAATCCTCCACCATCTTTTAGACCTACAAAGGCTGGAGCCGAAATAAAACTTATGGCAGACAATTGGGTAGCCATAGTTGATAAACTTAACGGAAACCAACCCATAGATTGACCACCTAAAAAGTAATCTTTAGAGTTTTTGTTTTCTTTAAAAAAATAACCAATCCCTAAAAATCCTATTAAGTATAATACAATTATGATGTAGTCTATATAATTCATCTGGTTTTAATTAGTTGATTGTTTATTGGTTTATTAAATCTAAAAATAATGCAGCACTCCATGAAAAATTATGTCCTCCATAACCTGCTTTACCATCTTTATGAGCTTCTTTTCTTGGGTCAAAATATTCATAAAAGCCATTATTTTTAATAATTTCAATGGTATCTTCTTTTATTCGTTTTGCAACATCATCAAAACCATTTTGTTTTAAACCATAGTATAACATCCAGTTTAGATTAACCCATACAGGTCCTCTCCAGTATTTTTTAGGATTAAATCTGTCGCTTGTAGGATCAAAAGAAGCACAAAGGTATTGGTCTGAATCCCCAAATTTAGCCATCATAATGTCAACCATTTTTTTAGCTCTTTCTTTACTAGGTAAGTTGGCGAAAAGTGGTGTAAAAGATGAAGATGATATGTGCCTTAATAATTTTTCGTTTCTTAAATCATAATGCACGTATACACCCAATTCTGAATCGTAAAGTTTGCTATTAATAGATTCTGTTCCTTTTTTCTGCCATTTTTGAAGTTGTTCAATTTTGTCTTCATTGTTACCAATGATACCGTATAAATCAATAAGACTTTGATTAGATTTAAGTAAGACTGCATTAAACAATGGGTCTTGAATTAAAAACGGAGAAAGTTGGGCTATTTTTTGATCGTTATAATTATTTTGTTTTGCTATTTCGATGATATGTAAATAGTGATCGTATTCTCTTTTAGAGGGTCTTTGTGTAGCATCTACATGGGTTGTGTCTCGTCTTTCAAAAGTATATTCAGGAGGATTCATGGTGTCCCAAATATCGTCCCATATAGGGGAGTTGTCAGTACCTGATTCCCAATTATGGTAGATATAAACTAGACCTTCATTTTGAGGATCACGTTGGTTGTAAAAGTATTCGTGGTTTTTATACACTTTATCAATTGTACTTTCAATAAAACTTAACGTTGCTTTTTTGTTTTTACTAATACGGTATAAATCCTGAAGCACAAATCCTGTTACAGGTGGTTGAGTCATACCTGTAGATTTATATTTTTCTGAGGATTGAGGATGTAAATCTGAACGATGAAAATCTGGTCCAGGAAAATAAGAATCACTTTCTGTATGAAAAATAATATGTGGTATAAACCCATTACTCCATTGAGCGTCTAATAATGTCTCTATTTCTTTTTCTGCTTTAGGCATATCAAAATGTGCAAAACCAATTGCAATTAATCCTGAATCCCAGAACCATTGAAAAGGGTATAGTTTGGCACATGGTATGCTAAATTTGTCTTTCCAGTTATTGTTTAATACTGTAATAGCGTTGTTTTGTAAATCCTTCATATACTTTAAAGATTGTAAGTTTTTTTGATTTCGGAAAAAATAACCCATCATTTTTATAATTAAAATGATGAGTTATAAGACTAATTAATAGTGTAAATTAAAAGTTGAATGTTGCTGTTAAAAATAGACGTCTAGGTAATATTGGTCTTCCTACAAAAAACTCTCCATCTGCAGATTGACCCGCAATACCAGCTCTTGGATTACCTTCTGTAATACCAGAACTATTAAATAAATTAAATACTGATAATCCAAAACGTAACGAAGTGTCTTCGTTGGTTTGCAGTGTATATCCAGCGCCTAATCTTGCAATTGTAATAGCGTCTAACTCTACATTATTAGTATCGTCTGTAAATTTTTTACCTGTGTGGTTGATTGCAAAGCTTGCGTCAAAGACTTTATTGTCATAATTAATACCAATGTTTCCTAATAGGTTGGGTTGTCTACCAATTTCATTACCTTCATTAATCGTACTTGTTGTACCATTAACTAAATCTTCAGTTTGATTAGTTGTAATCTCGTGGTTCTGGTAAGTTAAGGTAGCAGATACATTTATATAATCTGTAAATTTATATTTACCAGTTGCTTCTAAACCTATTGTTTGTGTAGATTGTTCGCTTTTAGCTTGGTCTACTAATTGACCACCAGAAATGGCTTGATCTATTCGAATACGATCACTCAATCCAACGTAATAAGCAGCTACTGATCCTGAAAATTTAGAAACCCCAAATTTAGCACCAATTTCACCTTGTAAAATTGTTTCAGCCTCATAATTTGTATCTCTTATTCCTGGAGTAGGACCAAAGCCACGTTGTTGTGGGAAAAAGTAACCTTTAGAAAAGTTAGCATATAAGTTTGTAGCATCAGTTAATTTGTATAAACCAGCTAATGATATTGCCCAATCTGTATCTTTAATTTCACCTGTAGTAAAAGTACCATCAGCAAATTGTACGTTTTGTAAGTTAGTTGTTAATTCGGCATCTTCATAAACCTGAGTTTCTTCTAAACCACCTCTACTGAATGTTCCAGTAGTTGATTCTATTCTAAAACCAACATCAAAACGCCATCTATCAAAAACCATTTCATCTGTCAAATAAAATGCAGTTCTGCTTTGTGTTAAGTAATTATTAGCAGTCATACCAATTCTGTTATACAAGCCACCTTCAGAATAAATTACATTATTTCCTCCAGCATCTGTGTAGCTTAGGTTTACAAGTTGTGGGTTGTTATTAAATTCTGATAGTACTCTGTATTGATAATTTACATCTTCGGCTTCTGTTCTGGCTAAAAACGTTCCTGCTGTATAAGTATGTATTCCATCATCAGATTTTAATATAAAACTAGCTTCACCAGAATAGTCTGTCATTGGTCTTAACCTGTCAACGTGTAAGTTTTCTACCACCAAATCATTATCATTAATTTGGTTACCAGCTCCACCTTGATAGCTTGCACTAAAAGCGGTATTATCTGGCGCGACAGCTGCAACATAATCATTTATAGTAATAGGGTTACCATAGTCACCACTACCACCTACATATAATGCAAAATTGTGTTGGTAGCTAGCGTACTTGACTTTAGATTTAAATTTAAGATTATCGTTTAAGTTATAATTAAAATCAGCTAAAAGATAACCACCTTTAGTGTATACACCATCTTCAATAGGACTTTCATAAACTCCTCCAGGTGTTAAAAATGAAGTGTTAGCAAGTTCACCAGATAGTAATTGGCTAACCTCTTCGCCATCATTACCATTTAATCTTTCTCTTAACCCTCCATCAAGAGGTAATGGTAAGTAAAATTGTGCTTTATCATTAATGTATTGACCATGAACAGTAAAAGATCCATTCTCAAATTTTTGTTTTATGTTTCCTCTAAATTGAACTCCTTTTGTAGCTAGTCCAGTTTCAATTGGTCCATCATCTTTTCTTACAAAACCAGTAAAAGCATAGTAGGTATTAGAATCTTCACTGCCTACTTGTCCACCAGTATAGAAATCGGTTTTTAGTCTTCCATTATTTCCCCATTCAACGTTAATTAAATTTTCGTCATTAGAATCTCCTGTTTTACTAGTGTAATTAATAATACCAGCAACAGATCCTGCTCCATATAGTACAGCAGATCCACCTCTAACAAATTCTACCCCTTTAAAACCAACATCTGGTCTTGCATAAACATCGTGTGCAGATGAGTTTAAACCAAACGTGCTCATAAGTGGCATGCCATCATATTGCAAAGGGTTAAAAACATATTGTCCACCAGAGGGAAGTCCTCTCACAAAAAGGTTGGTTGCTGTTTCTCCACCACCACCTTCAGCAGTAATACCTGGTACATCTCTTAAAATATCTGCTTGACTATTGGCAGATAATCTAGTAATTTCTTTAATTCCTTTACTACTTATTGACAAAGGCGCTTGTTTTTGTGATCTAAAAGTAGAAGAAGCAGTAAGTACAATTTCATCCAAATTATTACCTTCTTCTAAAATAATATCAAGTATAATTGGGTTACCGTTTAAATTTATTTTTTTTATTAAAGTAGTATATCCAATGTAAGAAACCTGTAACTCTTTACTACCTGTAAGGTCAGATACTGTAAACTGGAAATTTCCATCAAAATCAGTTGAAGTTCCTACATTTGAGTTAATAATTAAAATGTTAGCATTAGGAATAGGTAATCCAGAATTATCTTTTACTGTTCCTGATATTTCTGTTTGTGCAAACATCGAAAAACAACAAAATAATAATAATAGAGTGGTCGTTAGTTTTTTCATTTTATTAAGAATTAGTTAATGTTATGCTAATATAAATACGAATTAATCATTTTTGTATGTAAAAAAGTATGATATTTACACGCAAACGTTTGCGAAAACGTTTGAAATTTTATTTTAAATGAAGAAAGAAGTCACAACATTAAAAAAATTAGCGCAAACGTTAGAGTTGTCAATATCAACAGTATCAAGAGCATTAAATGATCATCCAGATATAAGTATAGATACTAAAGAAAAAGTAAAAGCTTTAGCCTTAAAACTAAATTACGTTCCAAATATTTTTGCAAAAGGATTTAGAAAACATAGATCTAATATAATTGGTGTTATAGTGCCAAATATTACGCATTATTTTACCACCACTATTGTAAGAGGTATTATGGAAGAGGCAGAGAGTAAGGGGTTTAGAGTTATTATATCAGAGTCAAATAATGATATTGAAAAACAAAAGGAAATGTTTAATACAATGATTCAGTTTGGTGTGGATGGTATTTTAGCATCATTAACCAAACGCACCAGAGAGGTAGATCATATATTAGCAACCTTAAATAATATTCCAATTGTTTTATTTGATAAAGTGTCTAATAAAATTCCGTGTACCCAAATTACTATTAATGATGAGGAAGCAGCTTATAATATTGTTGAGCATTTAATTAATATTGGTAAAAAACGTATTGCAATAATTAAGGAAAGCGAATATTCTTATAATTCTGAAAAACGTTATTCAGGCTATTTAAAAGCTTTAAAAGAGCACGATATAGCGTTGGATCCTAAAATGGTTATTAGTGTTGAAGATATATCAATAAAAGAAGGAAAACGAATGACTAATATTTTATTAAGTTCTAAAGAGCGTCCTGATGCTATTTTTGCAATAACTGATGGAGCAGCAATTGGCGTGATACAAACTCTTAATAAATTTAATGTCAAAATTCCGGAAGATATAGCAGTTGTTGGATTTAGCAACTCAGTTTACTCAACTATAATTGAACCTAAATTAACGACAGTAGATCAGCCAGGAGAAAAAATTGGTCGTACAGCAGTTAAATATCTTATAAATGAAATAAATCTACCTGAAGATAATATTACCAGTAAATTAGTTGAAATAAAAAGTAATATAGTAATTAGAGATTCATCTTTTAAATCATAAAAAAACGCTATAAATGTTTTGTTTATAGCGTTTTTTGTGGAGTCGGAGAGAATCGAACTCTCGTCCAAACAAGTAACCAAAGGGCTTTCTACACGTTTATTCTTTTCTTAGGTTTTCGATTAAAAGCTGGTTAAAGACAACCCACTTTTAACTTATCTTTTTTAGTTTCGAAAAAGTATCAAAGCGCTACTTAATCTATATTGACATTTTCGATGCCTCAAAATGGAACGCCGTCAATCAAGGCTTTCCGGAGACATAAAGCTTGCTCACCTTGTGAGCCGAGGCTTAATCCTACTATAATTCAGATTAGGCAGCTAAAGCGTAGTTATTCTCGCCGATTAAAAAGTTGACTTAGCGTTTAACGAGTTCAAAATCATTACTCGACGTGCTTACCGTTTAATTAATCTCGCTGTCAAAACCAGTCGACCCCATTTTTAATTAAATTATAAGAATGCAAAATTACTAAAAAGTTTGTTTAACCATGCATTAACTCTTAATTTAGTGCAAACTTTATACCAATTATATTTAAATGAAATTCGCAATTATAAAAGAACGTAAAAATCCACCAGATAGACGTGTGGTATTTTCTCCTAATTATTTAAAGCAATTAAAAACGAGTTACCCTGAGGCTGAGTTGGTTGTAGAGGCTTCAGATATAAGAGTGTTTAATAATGACCAATATAAACAAGAAAATATTACTGTTTCTGAAGACGTTTCGGATGCAGATGTTATGTTTGGTGTAAAAGAAGTGCCAATAGAGGCACTGATTCCTAATAAAAAATACTTTTTCTTTAGTCATACAATAAAAAAACAACCATATAACAGAACATTGTTACAGGCTATTTTGAAAAAAAACATTGAGCTTTATGACCATGAAACTATAGTTAAAGAGAATGGAGCACGTTTAATAGGTTTTGGACGTTACGCAGGTTTAGTAGGTGCTTACAATGGATTTAGAGCATTAGGTTTGCGTGATGGATTATTTAAATTACCTAAAGTTGAAACTTTAAAAGATTTAGATGAGGTAAAGTCAGAACTAGATAAAATAAAGTTACCTAACATGAAAATACTATTAACAGGATCCGGAAAAGTAGCTAAAGGAGCTAAAGAAATTTTGGACCATTTAAAGATTAAGCAGGTTAGTGATGCGTTGTATTTGACGTCTCAATTTACTGAGCCTGTGTATTGCATGATAGATGTTATGGAATACGCTAAACGTAAAGACGGTAAAGTAGGAGATAAGTGGGCTTTTTATAAAGATGCATCTGGTTATGAAAGTAATTTTATGCCTTATGCAAAAGAGACAGAATTTTTTATTGCAGGTCATTTTTATGGCGATGGAGCTCCTTATTTATTTACGCGTGAAGATGCAAAGCATCCTGAATTTAAAATAAATTTAGTTGCAGATATTTCTTGTGATATTGATGGTCCTGTAGCGTCAACATTAAGAGCCTCTACAATTGCAGACCCATTTTATGGTTATGACCCAATTAGCGAAACAGAAGTTGCTTATGATGCTGAAAACGCAATAACTGTTATGGCAGTAGATAATTTACCATGTGAGTTACCTAAAGATGCCAGTGAAGGTTTTGGAGATATGTTTTTAAAACACGTTATACCTGCATTTTTTAACAACGACGAACACGGCGTTTTAAAACGTGCTAAAATGACAGAAGCTGGTAAATTAACTAAACGTTTTAGTTATTTACAAGATTATGTGGATGGTAAAGAATAAAATTTTAAGATAGGAGTTTTAATACTTGAGATGTTCTATTACTACAATAACCAAAACGATATAAATGAAAAATCTTAGATGTTTACTACCAATACTATTGTTAGTATTTGTTTTTGCTTGCGAAAAAGATAATAACACACCCTTAAATCAACAACAAGTTGATGGTGCAACTGGTAACCCCTTTTTAGAGAATTTTGGAGGATCAATATCTGCTCGTTTTATGGGTAATGTTATAAATGAAGCTGGAAATCCAATTTCGGGAGTACAAATTTCAATAGGAAATTCAATAACATTTACAGATGCTAATGGTGTATTTTCGATTGAAGAAGCTACAGTTTATGAAAAGTTTGCCTACATCAAAGCTAGTAAGTCTGGATTTATAGATGGATCAAGGTCTTTAGTACCTTCAGATGGAGTTAACCAAGTAAAAATTATGATGCTTGATGCAGAGCCTTTAACGACTATATACTCTGGACAAGAATTTAATATTGGTTTACCTGATGGAACATCAATAGATTTACCAAGTACGTATGAATACCAAAATGGGTTTGCCTATCAAGGAGAGGTTTCGGTTGTATTAAAACATCTTAATCCAGATGATGATACTATGGATTTACAAATGCCAGGAACATTAATTGCTGAAAATGAAAGTGGAGATTTACGCGTTTTAGAAACCTACGGAATGATTGCTGTAGAGTTAATTGCAAGTGATGGAGAAAGTCTTAACATTGCTGATGGTACAGAAGCAACAATAACTATACCTGTTCCTGCTAATGCTGTAAATCCTCCTTCAACAATACCATTATGGTATTTTGATGAGGTCTATGGTTATTGGGTAGAAGAAGGTTTTGCAACTTTAGAAGGTGATAAATATGTTGGTCAAGTCACTCATTTTAGTTTCTGGAATTGTGATGATCCTTTTGCTTCGTCAGAATTGTGTGTTAATTTAGTAAACCAAAATGGAGACCCATTACAAAATACTTATGTGCAATTACAACGTGAGTTAACAGACTGGAATTCTTCTTCCTCAGGTATAACTAATCAAAATGGTAGTGTTTGTGGCTTAATACCAAGTGATGAAACCTTAACGTTAGTACTACCAGATTTTGGTTGTATTGGATATGATTATATACAAAACATTGGACCTTTTTCTGAAGATACTACAATTACAGTTACTGTTGAAGATACCAATGTTATGACTACAAACCTAACAAGTGTTTTTAATAATTGTTCAGGGGAAGTAGCTACCAATGGTTATGTACAATTGTTTTATAATAATTCATCAAGTATTATACCTGTCACTGACGGGAATTTAAATTTAGTTATTGATTATTGTGATACAGATCTTGGTTTTAGTGCGCAGTTTTTTGATCTAGAAAACGGTCAAAGTTCTGATGTGGTTACAGGTACATTTACTGATCCATTAACGGACTTAGGTACAGAAATGTCATGTACAGATCTAACAGATAGCGATGCTGATGGTGTATTAGATTTTAATGAAGATTTAAACGGAAATAATAATCTAGATGATGACGATACAGATCAAGATGGTATTGCAGATTATTTAGATGAAGATGATGATAATGATGGTGTAAATACTATTGATGAAGATTATGATAACGACGGAAACCCAATGAATGAAGACAGTGATGCAGATCAAATACCAGACTATTTAGATCCTGTAGATGTGGTTGTTTTTGGTACAGAGATTTGGGCTAATAATTGTGATAGCTCTAATTTACAATATGATTTAACTGAAACTTATGGAGCGACGTATCCAAATACAGTATTTACTTATTTTGAAACTGAAGTAGATGCAGAAACAGGTGCAAACTCTATAATAAATCCTAGTTATTACAATGATTCAAATATGCTTGATGTGGTGTTTGTAGTATCTACAAATACTATTTCTGATCAATCTTATATTGGACAAATTGATTTATTAGGAATAAATACTATAGATAGTGATCAAGATGGTTTATCAGATTGTGAGGAGTTGACAGGAGTTAACAATGTTAATTCTAATTGTGATCCAAATGGTAATATTACAGATCCTAATGCAGCAGATAGTGATGGAGACGGAGTTGATGATTGTCAAGAGGCAATTAATGGAACCGATCCTAACGATCCCTTAGATTTTTAAAGGTTAAATAAGAATAAAAAAGCGTCCTAATTTAGGACGCTTTTTTTGTTTTATAAGCTGATGAGTTTGAAATGTAATAACCAACATACAAAGTTGCTCCAAATACAATCGAAAATATCCAGGCATAATTATATGTTATTGGATGTAAAATTATGGACATAATGGTTTCAATTATAGTCCAAGGTTTATTTATTATTTCCCATGAATTAAATCGTAAAAATCTACCTAAGTATACTCCAAAACCAACTAACATGAATAGTATTGGTAGACTGAATGTAACAACTCTCTTTTCGACGTAAGTCTCAAAAATTAAACACATTGTTTTTATCGATTTGTAAAACAAAATTAGTCCTGTTATCGCAAATACTATAATGATAAGTGTGTCTATCCAAAGTAAATCTTGATGGCTATATTTTAAATGAAATAAATCTGTAACTATATAAGGAGCATTAGGTAAAAATAGCAACCAAACAAAACTAATAGTCAAAAGCGACATTTTATTTATAATGTTATAAGTTGACAAATAACTGCTTATTAAATAAGGGATTCCTGCTAAAAATAAATTCCAAATTAAAAATATGAAATAATATGTGTTGGTTAACTTTATCCTAAGTAGTAGTAATAGTATGCTAAATGTTGTTAGTATAATTACTGATTGTATTGTTTTGTATTGGGTAAGTAAAATGTGCCTAATAGTTTTCATGAGTCGTGATGTAATTAATGTCAACAAAATAAATAGTTATTATACCAAGTGCATAAGCAATTAAATCTTGAACACTAAAATGACTACCAAGTATTATGGAAGTTAGTGTGTTATGTCTTAGGTCTAAATAATCTAGTAGATTTGCTAGTTGGGCAAACTCGATACTAAATGAAATTATTAATGCAATAATAGCTACAGTAATTGTGGACGTTTTAAAAATTGTTTTTATAGCGCAATACACAAGTATTGATGATAGAAAATCGCCTAGTGTAAAACGGATAAATCCACTGTTTAAGAAGTAAGCAATACTAATTTCTGTAACTAATAAAGTTATTGTTAGGGCAAAAAATATAGGGTTAAATTTTAAAGACATTATAGTTCTATTTTAGGGCCTAAAAATTTAGGCTGTTTGTTTATAATAACATCTATAATGGCTTTTGTTCTGGCTAAATATTCTCTTGCTTTAGTGCGCAATCCATATTTACCTTTTATGTCTTTTGCGTTAAAAGCAATAACATTTAGTTGGTTATTGTTGGCTAAGTAAATGGCACGTTCATTATGAAATTGTTGTGATATGATTGTAAAATTGGTTAAACCAAATACTTTATGAGCTCTGACAATAGAATCTAAAGTTCTAAAACCTGCATAATCTAATACTATTTTGTCTTCCGGAACTCCTAAATGTATTAAGTCCTGTTTGAAGGTTGAAGGCTCGTCGTAATCAATGCTACTATTGTCTCCACTAATTAAAATAAGGTCTATTTTCTTGTTTTTAAAGAGTGAAAAAGCAGCCTCTAAACGGTATTTGTAATATAAATTAACACGACTACTTTCTCCAACATATTTGCCAGCACCTAAGACTAAACCCACTCGGTTTTTAGGGATATCTTCAATATTATTAAACAGTTTTCCTTGTGCGCTATATTCAATATGAAAGTTTGCCAATATTACAGCAAGTATCATTAAAATGGTTAAGGTTAAAAAACGTTTGATGTAAGTTTTCATTCTGTTATGTTATTAGGGTTTTTAAATATGGTACTTTTTAATGTTGTTAAAGAGGTGTTTAATAAACCTTTATAGTCTAAGTTGTAAAAGGAATTAGCCTTTTTGCCAATACTATAAGATTGCTTATAATACGTCCAGTAATCTGGTAATATTATTGTTCCTATAATTATTACACCAAACAAATACAAACTGCGTTTACCATTGCCAAAGCACAGGTATTGTAAAGCAATTTCATCTTGTTCATTACTATTGTAGCCAGTTAACACGTGATAGGCATCATGACGTTCTGCTTTTGGGATTAATTCAAATCCATTTGTATCTAAAAATGCACCCAAATGGTAACCAAAGCTATGCTGAGGTAATTGTAATAATTGCTGTTTTTTGATATTCCATGGTGCATTGCGTTTAAAGTATTTTGTATATACATATTGAGTGACTTTAAATAGCCAAGCGATGATTTGTTTACGTTGTTTTATCATTTTAAAGTACTTTGTTTTTCAAAGTTAAAAGTTAAAAAAAAGGATTATTGTTTTTTAATTAGTTTTTCAAGCGCATTAATATGCTTTTTAAATTCGGCTTGACCTAATTGGGTTACACTATATCTTGTATTAGGTTTTCGATCTATAAATTGTTTTTCAACAATTATATATTCTGCTTTTTCTAAAGCTTTAGTATGACTTGCTAAATTTCCATCTGTTGCGCCAAGTAGTTCTTTTAGTGTTTTAAAATCTGCATACTCGTTAACCATTAAAACAGACATGATACCAAGTCTAATTCTGTGGTCAAATACTTTATTGATGTTAGTAATTATGTTCATTTATTTAATTTCTGCCTCCGCTAAAATATTACTTATTTTTTACATCATATTTAAAGTGCATATATGTACCGTAAACAATATGCATTATTCCAAAACCAATAACCCATAACCAAAACCCATAACCAGGATAAAGGGTTGCGGTTAGTCCTAAAATAATTTCGGCAAAGCCCAAATACTTTATTGTACCAATGCTATATTTTGATGCGCTAACTAATGCTAAACCATAAAAAATAAGCATTAAACCACCAGTTTGTCCATAGCGTCCTTGACTAAGTATTATTAAAATATATAATCCTCCAGCTATTAACGGAATTAAAAAATTAAAGATTAACCGTTTTGAGGAGCTATCCCAAATACTTTCTCCGTTTTGTTTTGCCTTTTTTGTAGTTAGATACACTCCAGTTATAAAGCTTAAAACAGCTACCATTATTAAAATTAAAAATACACTTCTAAATACCCAACCATCTAATATTAACGTTCCGTAGCTATATTTTGTAACCAAATAGTAAGTAGCTGCAGCACCAATTAATGCATATATACCTGCTAGAATCCCAGAAAGACCGCTTAATGAAATAAATCTTGAAGATTTATTCATTAAATTTTTAATCTCGCTAATGTCTTTTAAATAATCTGTATCGCTCATGGTAAAAGTACTTTGAATTGCAAAGTAAATTTAATTTGTTTTAATACACAAGTTAAAAGTTTCTTAATATTCATTTTAACATTTGTGCTTTTGTGCGGTTTATTTTCATAAATTTATCCTTTAACCAATTAAAAAAATAAATTATTATGGCATTAACAGGATTACTTTTAGACATCGCAAACATCTCAGGAGGTGTGTTATTAGGATTAGCAACACTTGATAAATGGGATGGTGACGCTAACTTTTTTAATAAAATTGCAGGTGTTTTAGCTCCTTTTCAGACGGTAATTGGAGGCGCATTAATAGTGCTACCAATACTTGGGCTTTTATCTGGCGGTTTTAGTATTTACGGGATTGTAAGTATTATTGGTGGATTATTATTGTTAACTCACGTGTTTGGAAAAGTACCAGCTTTAGAAGAAACCTTAAAAAAAGTATCTGGAAAATTAATGCCTTTTAAAGCTATTATTGGAATTGCTTTATTAGCTATTGGTGTGTTAAGTTTACTACATATTTTATAGTATAGCTATTGAATCCTGCTGAAGATTATATAATAAAACAACCAAAACCGTATCGTTCTATTTTGTTGCATTTGCAGGTTATTATAGAATACACAATAACAGATTTTGAATTAAAATACAAATGGAGCATTCCGTTTTACTATGTAAACGGAATGCCTTTTTGTTATTTAAACGCTAGTCATAAAAAGCAATTTGTAGATTTAGCTTTTGTAAAAGGAACACAAATTACTGCATATAAGTCTCATCATATTACTGAAAACAGAAAGAAAATGATGTCTTTAAGGTATCAATCTGTAGATGAAATAAAGGATACTGTAATTATTACTGTTTTAAAGGATGCATTGACTTTGTATTAGTTTTTATAATCTAAAACGTCCACCAATTGAAAATACACGTTGTAAAAACCAAAAGTGTTGTGAAGCACTTTCATTAGCATTACTAGTTGTTCTAATATCTGGCATGTTTATATAGCCACCTCTTAAATCGGTTTGAATAAAAAAGTATTTAAAAAAGGTGAAGTTTAGCCCTATACTTGCTGAAACTCCGTAACCAGATAAATGAAACTCATCATAAGTATCTTTACCTAAAAGCGTCGTATTGGTTTTTGGATACAAAGCACCTGCACCAAGACCTTCTGTTATATTTAATTGAAACTTGTCTGTATTATTTATTTTAAATATAGACGATATATCATCAAATCTATTGACTTCTACATACACATAATTTAATCCATTGGTGTGTTCAAACTTTAAGAAGTCCTCAGATACAACATATTCACTGCCATCAAATTCTTGGTTAAATACACTCCCTTCTTCATCTGCAGGAAGGTTAACATAACCGGTTACATTTTGGTTTCGGTTTCTGTTCATTACATATTTCATATGATCCACACCAAGTGATATATTGTATTTGTCAGAAATAAAATACCCAGCTTTAAAATTGGTTTGTGGTATGGTCATTCTAGTTGGATTAATATAGTCTACATGCCAACCTTTAGGTTTGTCTTCTGCAGTAGCGTTTTTAATAGTAAAGTCGTAACCATCACCTTGAAACCTGATGTCAGATTCAGAAAACGTCTCTCTGTTTCCTCCCCAACTGATATAAAATTTTCCTTTATTATTAGCAGTGTATCTCTGCGTGTCGTTGTTATTTTGGGCAAACGCTAGTGTTGAAAATAGCGTAAGACTTAGTAATGCTAAATGTTTTAGCGTTAAATTTTTCATTATTTAAAAAAGAAATTTTGGTAATTATAAACTATTAATAGTTTTTCTGATAGCTACTAGATTGCTTAGTAAATTTTCAAGATTATCTAAGTGTAACATATTTGCTCCGTCACTTTTAGCATTAGCAGGATCAAAATGTGTTTCTATAAACAAACCATCTACATTATTTACAATTCCAGCACGTGCAATAGTTTCAATCATGTCTGGACGTCCACCAGTAACACCAGCACTTTGATTTGGTTGTTGTAAAGAGTGTGTTACATCTAAAACAGTAGGAGCAAATTGACGCATTGTAGGTATACCTCTAAAGTCTACAATCATATCTTGATAACCAAACATTGTACCTCTATCAGTAATCCAGGCTTTGTCACTTCCAGCATCTTTTACTTTTTGTACTGCATGCTTCATAGCTTCAGGACTCATAAATTGACCTTTTTTAAGGTTAACAACTTTTCCTGTTTTTGCAGCAGCAACAACAAGATCTGTTTGTCTAACTAAAAAAGCTGGTATTTGTAATACATCTACATATTGTGCAGCTTTAGCAGCATCACTAGCTTCGTGTATGTCTGTAACCGTTGGTACATTAAATTTTTCTGAAACTTTAGCTAATATTTCTAAAGCTTTTTCATCACCAATTCCTGTAAAACTATCAATTCTACTTCGGTTTGCTTTTTTAAAACTACCTTTAAATACATAAGGGATTTCTAGCTTATTGGTAATTGTAACTACTTTTTCAGCAATTCTAAAAGCCATGTCTTCGCCTTCAATAGCGCAAGGTCCACATAGCAAAAAAAAGTTTTTACTATCAGTATGTTTTATTTTTGGTATATCTTGAAGTGTCATTATTTTAAATAAATTAGGCAACAAAGATACGTTAATTTTCAGTAGTTAATAAGCTTGTGTTTGGTCTTAACATTTGCTGGATTTTACTATTGGTATGTTTACGATAATATACAGCCAAACCAATAAAAATTATAATACTTATAATAATAAGGTAAGCAATGGTAATTAATGTACTGTCAACTTGTAAAATTTCTAAATAAGGAGCAATCCAAAACTTACATCCAATACTGATTAGTAAAGCAATGATAATTGAAATACCTAAGATTTTAAAAGCTATTTTATGATATACTTTAGCTATCTGAACTTTAGAATATCCTAAAAAATGAAGCTGTGTTATGGTCTGTTTGTTTTTTAATATCAGTAGGTTAATGTTAGTAACTACTAAATAAATGGATAAAAATGTGATTAACAATCCAATTGCTAAAACCACGCTTAATATTAATTTTAATACATAGCCTAATTTTGAGTTTTGTACATCGTTTGATAAATAATTGTAGTTTTTTGATGCTAAAAACTCTAGTAATTTTGGGTCAGATGGGTTGATAACATCTAATATTATTCGAGAAATTTTGCTAGCTTTATTTGGACTTAGCGTTTTATTAGTATGATTTAAAAACGATTCTGGTACTAATATCGAATTTATTTTTTCTGATGCATCTAAAATGTAAGCTGGATACATTTTGGTTTGACTTGTACCAGTTAGTTTAAGTTCGATTGGGATTTGTCGTATAATTTTTTCATTAATTTGAGGCATTCCAGTACTTGCTGCATATCCAAAATTATAAAGGTTTATATAATTTTTAGGAATTATAATAGGGACTTCTCTGTCTCCTGGTTGCCACGACCAATCAGTACTTTTGATGTCAATAAATTGGTCACCAACAGCTTCTAAAAACATTTCGGTTGAAATACCAGTGTAATTAGGCAGTGTTACACTTGCTAAAACACGGTAAGTGCCATGTGTAAAGCCACCTGTTTTATTAATAAAAGGTTGTTGTTGTAATTCTTTTATTTCTTGGTCTGTAAAAGCATTATCACGTCCTAAATCTTTATAAATTATTAGATTTTGATTGCCTAATAAATCGTTTTCAGAATTAAAAACTGAGCGTGTATCAATAAATAATTGAATAACGATTAATAAAATTGCTAAGCCTAAGCTAGAGCTTAAAGCAAAAAAGATAAGTTGAGATTTATCAACTTGTTTTTTTAATAATGTATCAATCATAATAATAAAGTTTTAGTATAATTGATGTTATAAGTGTCTCCTAAACTAGCTACAATAAGGGTTGCTTGATTGGCTTCTACTTGTTGGTTAACCAAATTAACTGCATTTGTAATTTGTGCTTTATCAATATGACTAAAAGGCTCATCAAGTAGTAATAGCTCAAAAGGTTGGCATAAAGCTCTAACAATTGCTACACGTTGTTGCTGTCCATAAGATAACGTGTCTGCTTTTTTATTAGCTAATTGATCGATGTCTAATTGCGCTAACATTGCTAAGATTTCGGTTTCAGTTTTATGATTAGTTAAAGTGTTTTTAAGTTGAATATTCTCCATAGCTGTTAATTCTGGAAACAAACGTAAACCTTGAAACACAATTGCTATTTTGTTTCGTCTTAAAGACGTCCAGTCGTTTTCTGATAATGAAGCTATAGCCGAATTATCAAATTGTATGGTACCCGAAAATCGATTATTTAATCCATAAAGGAAGTTAAAAAAAGAACTTTTCCCGCTTCCTGAAACTGCTTTAACTAGATATTTTGAATTTGGAAGTAATTCAAAATTTTTACTCCAGACTTCTGACGAAGCTGGAGTAAAAAAATCTGGTGTAATAGATTGTATGTTTATATGCACTTAGGCTTGTGTTAGTTAGTTGTTTCTTCAACTTCTTCTATCTCAATTATCTCTTCAATAACCTCTTCATTCACTTCTTCTTCTTCTTCTTCTTCTTCTTTTAGGTCATCTTCAAATGTACTCATAGTTTTAGCCAATTCGTCACCATATTTGATAGATTGTATTAACGAGTTTTTACCACCTTTGGTGTATAAGAAAGATTCACTACCATCAACATCAACAAAATAATGAATTTCACCATAATATTTTTCATATAGTTCATTACTTGTTTCTGATAATTTACTCATAGCATTATTACTATCATAGGCGTTATAGCGACCATAAGGATTGAACATGTTAGTTAATGAACTTGAAAAGTCATTAGTAATTGCTCCAATGTTTCCTTTAGAATACACATACATTGAGTGTGATAATTTGTCTTTATGTTTAAAATCTGACAAGTTATTAGTTAACTGACCATTGTTTTTCATTTGGCTAGCACGTTCTTCATCATTAGTAATCAAAATTAAATCGTCAGTAATTACCACAAAAGCTTCGTTGTCTACTCTATAATAATCTTTACTAATTTCTTGTAAAGGCGCTCCTTTTTCTTTAATAAGGCTTAAAAAGTTTGAAACTTTAGATTTATCTTTAATAGCAATTGCACCATACATATTTGGTACTTTTTTTTCTATTAATTTATAAGACTCTTCTCCTGAATAATAATCATAACTGTAAACCGAATCTTTTACTGTTTTACCTTCTGTTAAGGCAAACATTATTGTTTCGTCAAATAACGCAGTAAAGTCAGAAGTAGTCATACCAATTTCTTTGGACGCTTCACGATCTGATCTTTCCATGTTTTTTTTAAGTTCTTCTCTAATTTGAACTGGTAATAATTTATTGTCTTGAAGGCTAACAATATGCTTATAAAACGCTTCAAAATCTATTGACATTTTTGTTACAACCAATGGGTCGTTAGGTAATGCATTTAACATAGATTTGCTATATGATGTAGTCATCCACTTGTCATAAGCTATTAAAGATTTAATGTCATTATTTAATTTTAGCTTAGTGTCTGTATGTAAGTGGTCGTTTTCAAAACTTCCGTAGTAAGTAATGTTATTGTTTTCTAAATCAATATCAAATCCAGAAAAAGCATTTAATATACCATCAAAAGTATCTCCTAAAGGTGTAGATGTTACATGCACACCAATGTCTTGCTTTGTGTCAAAAAAGTCATCAAAATAGTTGGTTGCCAAAATAGACTCTTGTCTTTCTAGGTCTGTTAGATCTTTTAATTCTGCAGCAGCATAATTATTAGCTCCAATAATTAAAGCAGTTTTATCATTATAACCAATAGCAAACTCTCTGTCAGAATACACTGTGTAAGCATTGTCTTTACCAACATTGTCTTCTTTTTCTAGATTACCTAATTTGTCTATCATTGGCTTAATAAAGGCTTCAAATGATGCAGCATCTTTGATAGGTAATATTAAACCACCAACTCCAGACATTCTTTTAAAAGACCCAAAACCTAAGATGTATTCTTTTCTAAAAGTGTTGTTAATATTGTCTTGCGTCATTAACTGATTTACAAAGTCTTTGATTTCTTCAGGTGCTTTGTCTTCAATTATTGTGTTTATACTTAGTTTGCTAAAGTCTAAATCTTGACTTTTTTTAGATAAAGACTCTAAGTTAATATACATTACACCAATAGCGTCTTTAGGTACAAGGTAAGCTTCGTCAATGGTTTTGCTACAACTTGCAAATAAAAAGGTGATGGTAAGAAGGGATAATAGTTTTTTCATTTTTTAAGAATAAAATTTGGATATTGATTAATATGTCAACAAAGCTAATGATATAATATTTTTAACAAAATAAATATCAAACCATTACCTTAAGTTAACATAACTATCTGTGTGTCTTCTTATAAAAATGTTACATTTATTTTTAAAAATTTATCAAAAAAAAAATTAAGCTGTTTTTTCGATAAAAATTAAGTACATTTGCACGCTTAAAATAAGGCACAATTATGGCTAATATCAAAAACATTGCAATTATTGCACACGTTGACCACGGAAAAACAACGTTGGTTGATAAAATTATGTACCACTGTCAATTGTTTCGTGAAAACGAAAATACAGGAGACTTAATTTTAGATAATAACGATTTAGAACGTGAAAGAGGAATTACAATTACTTCTAAAAACGTTTCTGTTATATACAAAGACACTAAAATTAATATTATTGACACACCTGGTCACGCCGATTTTGGAGGAGAAGTAGAGCGTGTATTAAACATGGCAGATGGTGTTGTGTTATTAGTTGATGCTTTTGAAGGACCAATGCCTCAAACGCGTTTTGTATTACAAAAAGCGATTGACTTAGGTTTAAAACCATGTGTGGTTGTAAATAAAGTAGATAAAGAAAACTGTACTCCAGACGAAGTACATGAAAAAGTATTTGACTTAATGTTCGAGTTAGGAGCAGAAGAGTGGCAGTTGGATTTTCCAACAGTTTACGGTTCGGCTAAAAATAACTGGATGAGTGAAGATTGGAAAGTTGAAACTGATAACGTTGAGCCATTATTAGATATGGTTGTAGAGCATGTACCTACACCTAAGTTTGATGAAGGAACAACACAAATGTTAATTACATCTTTAGATTTTTCTTCTTTTACAGGTCGTATTGCGATTGGTAGATTACAAAGAGGTGAATTAAAAGAAGGGCAACAAATCTCTTTAGTAAAAAGAGATGGTACTGTTGCTAAAAGTAGAGTTAAAGAACTTTTTATATTTGAAGGTTTAGGACGTAAACGTGTAGAAAGCGTACAAGTAGGAGATATTTGTGCAGTTGTAGGTATTGAAGGTTTTGAAATTGGAGATACTATTGCAGATATTGAAAACCCAGAAGGTTTAAAATCTATTGCAATTGATGAGCCTACAATGAGTATGTTGTTTACTATTAACGATTCTCCTTTCTTTGGAAAAGACGGTAAATATGTAACTTCTAGACACATTAAAGATCGTTTAGAAAAAGAATTAGAGAAAAACTTAGCGCTAAGAGTAGGTGAAACTGATACTGCTGATAAGTTTATGGTTTTTGGACGTGGTGTATTACACTTATCTGTTTTAATCGAAACAATGCGTCGTGAAGGTTATGAGTTACAAATTGGACAACCACAAGTAATCATTAAAGAAATTGATGGTGTTAAATGTGAACCAGTTGAAGAATTAACTATTGACTTGCCAGAAACAGTATCTGGAAAAGCTGTAGAATTTGTAACATTACGTAAAGGAGAATTATTAAGTATGGAAACTAAAGGAGATCGTATGATCTGTGAGTTTTTAATTCCTTCTCGTGGTATTATAGGTTTACGTAACCAATTATTAACAGCAACTGCAGGTGAAGCTATTATGGCACACCGTTTTAAAGAGTACCAACCATTAAGAGGTGATATTCCTGGACGTATATCAGGATCATTAATTTCTATGGAAAACGGTAAAGCAATTCCTTATTCTATTGATAAATTACAAGATAGAGGTAAGTTTTTTGTTGAACCAGGAGAAGATATTTACGAAGGTCAAGTAATCGGAGAAAACTCTCGTCAAGATGATATGGCTGTAAACATTACTAAAGCTAAAAAGCAAAGTAACGTACGTAGTTCTGGAGCAGATGATAAGGCTAAAATTGTACCAGCTATCAAGTTTAGTTTAGAGGAAGCTTTAGAATACATACAAAAAGATGAGTATGTTGAAGTTACACCAAATCACTTACGTTTACGTAAAATCTGGTTAACAGAAAACGATCGTAAAAGAAACAAGATTGCATAACATTTGAAACCAATACAGTTACCAAATCCAACACTTAGACGTGTAGTACACTCTAAATATATTGATATTGTTGGTGTGGTTTTGGTAACTGTTATCTGTTTTTACAGAGGTTTTCATGAAACTATATATTATCAAGGAGGTATCCAATTTGGGATACCTCTTTCTAGTTTTAGTGACTACATATCTAAAGGCGCTTTTCCAATTGGTTTATTATCTACATTAGGAGCTGTGGTGTCTTTACTAGCAGCAAGAATGATTGTTAAACAACAAAATCTAGGTAATTTAATAGGTGTTTTTACAACCGTCAATTCCGGAATAATAGATTATTTGTTTGGTAATCACTCTGCTATTATTACCTATCCATTAACTTTTATTATTGCTATTTTAGCTACAAAAAAATGGAGCGAAGGTGAACAAGTAAAAAAAGCAGATGCTAAGTATTGGCTGCTAATTGCTTTGGCTTTTATAGTGTCTTATACACTTGTATTTTTAGGTTTTTATTGGTTTGGAACTAATATTAAAAATCAGTTTTTTAAGCATACAGTAGCTATAATATTTGGTATATCATTGGTTGGAAATATAAGTACAGCCTTTAAATATGAGCAAACCTTTTTAACTTGGTCCTTTTATAATTTAGCACAAATTATAAAAAATGTAATTCAAGGTAATATTGCAAATATTGTAAAATATGTATTTTACATTATAAACTCAACCCTTACTTTTTTTGATTGGCGTTTAAATGGAGATATAAAACAAAATCCAAACGTTAAATAGTATCTATTTTTTAAAAGCACTATTACATTGTTTATATTTACAAAAAACAAACAATGTATAGTCTTTATTTTGATCCAGGTTTAGGTGCAATGATTATTCAGTCTATTGTGGCAGCAGTAGCAGCAATCCTGCTATTTTCAAAAAACATTTTGTATAAAGTTAAAGCCTTTTTTGGGTTAGCTAAAAAAGATAATGATGATTTGTTTGACGATATAAATGTTAAAGAATCTGATACAGATAACACAAGTAACTAGTGACCAATATAATTAATCATACTGCGTCCTATAAAGATCCTTCTGGTTTTATTTTTGTTGAAGAAGGAGTTGTTAAAAGACAAATTAACCCTATTTACTTTAAGCAATATCAAGCCTTAAATGAATCTGGTTTTTTTAAACAGTTATTTGATAATCAATTACTAGTTAAACACGACGAAGTTTTTTCGTCTTCAGAAAAGATAGTTTTACAGCCAGAGCACATCTCTTTTATTACCTACCCTTATGAGTGGAGTTTTAATCAATACAAAGCTGCAGCATTATTAACTTTAAAGCTTCAAAAATTTGCTATTGAGCATGGATTTACTTTAAAAGACGCTTCTGCATTTAATGTTACTTTTAATAAGGGTAAAGCTGTTTTTATAGACACGTTGTCTTTTGATTTTTATATAGAAAACTCACCTTGGAGAGCTTACAAGCAATTTGTAACTCATTTTTTAGGACCATTAGTTTTAGCACATTATCATGGCTCACAGTCTTTAAAACTTCTTAATAGTTTTATGGATGGCATTCCTCTTAAAATGTTAGCTTCTATGCTTCCGTTTAAGACTAAATTGAATCCTTTTTTGTATTCAAATATTCATCTTTTAGCCAAGTTTGAAGATAAGCATAACCAAGATTATAAAGGAGAAACAAAAGCAAGCACATTAAGTAAAAAAGCACAGTTAAATATTGTACAAAGCCTGTTTGATTATATAAGAAAGCTGAATTTAAAAGAAAGTAGCGAATGGGGTAATTACTATAACAAGATTAATTATAGTGATAGTTCATTCGACTTTAAGTCAAAAATAATTAACCAATGGGTTGATAATTTAAACACTAAAACACTTATAGATATTGGTGGTAATGATGGCACTTTTGTTAGAAAAATAAAAGCATCATTGCAACATGCTTTAGTTTGTGATATAGATAATAATGCTGTAGACCACAATTTTAAACTTATAAATACAAATAAAGATAGTTACATCACGCCTTTTGTTTTAGATGTTTTAAATCCTTCAGCAAGTATAGGTTTTAATAATTTTGAGCGATTTTCGTTTTTAAAAAGAATCAAAGACTTTGCTCCTGATACGACGTTGGCTTTAGCTGTAATACATCATATGTCATTAAGCGGAAATGTTAGTTTTGACATGTCTGCTAGGTTTTTTGCTTCGTTTTCAAAAGATTTTATTATTGAATTTCCTAAAAGAGAAGATTCTTGGGTACAGCGTTTATTAAACAGCAAAACCGATTTTAAAGCGTATTTTGATTTTTATAATGAAGATAATTTTGAAAATAGTTACAAAAATTATTTTCAAATTATTGAAAAACAACACATCACAGGCACACATCGTGTACTGTATTTAATGAAAGTTAAATGAAAAAACGTATTCTGAAATTTGTAAATAGTGAAGCAGATTACCCTGTTATTACAGGTTTAGCTTCAGGATTGTATCCAATGTTTTACTATTATAATTCAAATTTCACTCAGGTTAATTCATTTTATCAATTTTTCTTTTTTTTGCTAGTTTATTTGGTCATTCCAGTAATTGTAATGCTAAGTATTTCTTTTCTTTTAACAAAAATAACTTTTTTAAAGACATATAAAAAGCAGTTATATTTAGGGGTTAATATCTCATGGTTTGGCTATTTATTAATGATTAGTACGATTGGGATTAGTGCTAAATATTTGTTTTTTATTGCTTTTTTATCAATAATTTGTGCAATAGCTTTTTATAATTTTTTTAAAAAAATAGTAGTGTTTCAATTGCTATTAGGATTACTGTCAAGCGTTATGTTAGTGCCAATACTATTCAGACATTTTTCTTATAGCAATCAGTGGTTAGATCAACCAGATGCTATTAAAAATGTGATTTTTAAAACTAAGCCAAACATTTATATGATTCAAGTGGATGGTTATGTAAATGTAGAGGTTTTAGATAAAGGGTATTATGATTTTGATAATTCAAATTTTAATAATTATCTAAAAACTAATGGTTTTAAAAACTATAAAAATTATAGGAGTAATTATTTCTCTACTCTAAGCTCGAACAGTTCTCTTTTTGCAATGAAACATCATTATTATTCTGAACCTGTAAAAGCCTTTAATGAATTGATTAATGCTAGACAGGTAATAGTGACTGATAATCCTGTTTTGCAAATTTTTAAAAAGAACAATTATAAAACTCATTTATTGTTGGAGCATCCTTACTTTTTAGTAAATAGACCAAAAATGGGATATGATTATTGTAATATTAATCCTAGTGAGATTGCCTACAATGACAAAGGTTTTTCAGTTAAAAAAGAAGTTTTAAAAGATTTGCAGCAGGTGTTGTCCCAAGAATTGGTGTCACCAAGTTTTTATTTTATTGAAAAACTTTTACCATCACATATAACTAATATGTCTGCAGATTGGGCTAATAAAAAGTCAGAAAGAATAGCTTATTTAAATCGTTTAGAAGAAACTAATCTTTGGCTAAAAAATGCTATTGAAATAATAGAAAACAAAGACAAAAATGCATTAATTATAATTAGTGCAGATCATGGAGGATTTGTTGGCTTTAATAATACCAAGGAGTCAGCAACAAAGATGGAAGATAAAGGGTTAATTTATTCTATTTATAGCGCTATGTTGTCAATAAAATGGAATGATCAATCACCTGATTTTGATTATAAATTTAAAACACCAGTTAATTTTTTTAGAATATTATTTTCTCATTTAAGTCAAGATAAAAAATATCTTAATTCTTTAGAAGAAGACAGTAGTTATATAATTATAGATAAAGGCGCTCCATTTGGAGTCTATAAATATATTGATGCAAAAGGAAATACCGTGTTTAATCCATTATCTAACTAAAAGTGATTTAAATGAAGATTAATTAGTATTTTCGATTACTTAAAAAAAACAGCTATTATTTACAATATACAACCATATAATCAAGAGCACTATGCAATTTGGAATAGGTTTGTTTCAAAGTCAATAAATGGAACATTTCTTTTTAATCGTGACTTTATGGAATATCATAAAGATAGATTTACAGATTTTTCTTTAATGATTTATAAAAACGAAACACTAGTAGCATTACTTCCTGCTAATAAAAGTAATGATAGTATTTATTCTCATCAAGGTCTAACTTATGGAGGCTTGGTGTTTGCAAATAAAACTGAGATGAATTTTGTTTATGAGGTTACAGAGTCATTAAAAACGTATTTTAAATCACAACAAATTAATTGGTTTTATTGTAAATTAATTCCTCAAATATATTATAAAGTTTCAGCTAAATATTTAGATTATGTATTGTCTAAAAAAGCGATGTTAAAAAATAGAGCGTTAGTATTGGCAATAGACTATTCTCAACCATTACAAATACATAAAACTAAACTTAAACATTATAGAAAAGGTGAAATTTATAACTTTGATATTGTAGAAACAAAATCATACACCTCGTTTTGGAATACAGTTTTGTCGCCAAGATTAATAGAAAAACATAATGTAAAACCTGTTCATACATTAAAAGAAATTGAAAATTTAAGTAATAAATTTCCTGATAATATCAAGCAGTTTAATATAATTAAAGACGGAGAATTATTAGCAGGAATAACAATTTTTGAAACACAAACTGTGGTTAAATCTCAATATGGAGCAACTACAGTTTTAGGTGAAAAATATAGAGCGTTAGATTATCTTTTTTTGTATTTAATTAAAAAATATAAAGTCGAAGGAAAGCAATACTTCTCAATGGGAACTGTAATGGATAATAGTGTACTTGGTGTAAATGAAGGACTTTTAAAACAAAAGGAAGAGTTAGGTTGTCAGATATATTTTCAGGATACTTTTAAGATGAATTGTAATGATTAAATTTTTAGACTTGCATAAAATTAATCATCGATTTGAAACCGATTTTAAAAAACAATTTACATCCTTCTTAAATTCTGGACATTATGTTTTAGGTGAAGGTGTTTCAAATTTTGAATCTCAGTTTGCAACGTATTGTAACACTAAACACTGTGTAGGTGTTAGTAGTGGTTTAGATGCTTTAATATTAATTTTCAAAGCCTATATTCAATTAGGAAAATTACAAGTAGGAGATCAGGTTTTGGTACCAGCCAATACGTATATAGCATCAATAATTTCAATTTTAGAAGTTGGATTAACTCCTGTTTTTGTTGAGCCAGAATTAGCAACGTTTAACTGTAGTGCTAATCAATACAAACAACACATCACAAAAAAAACAAAAGCTATTTTGATGGTTCATTTGTATGGACAATTAGCAAATGCTAAAGCTATTTTAGAATTAACAGAAAATAATAATTTATTATTAATTGAAGATGCTGCACAAGCACACGGAGCAAAAGACAGTAAAGGAGGTTTAGCAGGCAGCTTAAGTCATGCTGCAGCATTTAGTTTTTACCCAAGTAAAAACTTAGGTGCTTTAGGTGAAGCAGGTGCAATAACTACAAATGATAACACATTAGCTGTTGTAGTTAAGCAACTTCGTAATTATGGCACAATATCTAAATATAATAATGAAAGATTAGGTGTAAATAACAGATTAGATGATGTACAAGCACGATTTTTGTCTGTTAAATTACAAGCCTTAGATCAAGACAATCAAAATAGAAAAGCAATAGCAAAACGTTATTTAGCTAATATCAAAAACAGTAAAATTACTTTGCCTTATTATGATGGTTCAGATAATCATGTATTTCATTTGTTTGTCGTTTTAGTGGAGAATAGAAAAGAGTTTATGGACTATCTTGAAGCTAATTTAGTACAGTCAGCAATACATTATCCAGTGCCACCACACAAGCAAAAAGCACTTGGTCGATTTAATGATTTAAAACTTCCAATAACAGAAAAAATTCACGACACTTGTGTTAGTTTACCAATTAGTCCAGTGATGAGTGAAGATCAAGTCAAAAAAGTAATAACACTAATTAATAATTATTAATTGAAAAAAATCCTAGAATACATAAGTAATAATGTTCTGGTTAGAGTTGCTTCACTTAACTCAGTATCTGTTATTATAAAAATAATAGCTGGATTTTTAACTTCTAAGTTTATTGCAATTTATGTTGGGTCAGAGGGTATGGCTTTGGTCGGTAACTTAAGAAACTTTGTTGGATCTGTACAATCATTATCTATTTTGGGTTTGTACAAAGGGGTTGTAAAATATATAGCAGAGTTTAAAAATGATGTTGTACAACTTAGTAAAACCTTATCGACTGTTTTTTACTTGGGATTTATAATGTCCCTGTTAACTTGTTTTGTTGTGTATTTTAAGGCAGACTATATAAATGAGTTAATATTTACAGAGGATAACAATTATGCTTATGTCATTAAGATTTTTGCGGTAGCATTACCGTTTTATGCGTTAAATATGTTTGCTTTTTCAATACTAAACGGGTTTTCTAAATATAAATATTTAATAATATTCAATATTTTCGGTCAAGTTTTAGGAGCAATAGTTACAATATTATTGATTTGGTTAGAGCAGATTGATGGAGCGTTAATAGCTGTTGTTACAACTGAATCCTTAATATTTTTAATTACTTTAGTGGGTATTTTAAATCGACGTAATGTGGTAAAATTAATTAGAGCTAGTAACTTTAGTTTTAGTTTTGCTAAAAAATTAGGGTCTTATTCTGGTATGGCTTTGTTTTCTGCAATAATATTGCCAGTTGTCGCTATTTTAATTAGAACTTATATTATAGATAATATTGGTTTGAAAGAAGCTGGATTTTGGGAAGCAATGAACCGTATATCTAAGTATTATTTATTGTTTATCAGTTCGTTATTAACTTTATATATTTTACCAAGATTTTCTGAAATTGATAATATTAAGGAATTTAGAAAAGAAGTTTTTAGTTTTTATAAAACAATTATTCCAATTTTCGCATTAGGGTTAATTGTAATTTACTTTTTGAGACATTTTATTGTTAGAGTTGTTTTAACAGAAGAATTTTTGCCTGTTAAGGAATTGTTTTTTTGGCAATTATTAGGTGATTTTATTAAGGTGTTGTCTATTGTTATAGCCTATCAGTTTTTAGCAAAACGTATGTTTTGGCATTATATAATAACTGAAGCATTTTCAGTAGTAGTGCTTTATTTTACAAGTAAAATTTTAATAGACGAGTTTGGATTAGTTGGTGCTAATATGGCACATTTTGTAACTTATGTATTGTATTATGCAATCATATTATTAATATTTTACTCGTCGTTATTTGGTGTTATACCAGAAAAAAATGAATTATAATACGTTAAGCATTTTTCCAAGTCTGTACGTATTGCTTAGCTATAGTTTTATAGTCATGATTTTTAAGTACAAAAGCACGTGCGTTTTTTGAAATAGTTTCAATTTGATTAGGGTTTAGTATTAACCATTCTAATTTTTGTACTAAATAATCTACATCAGGAAGTGCATTTATTGCAATTGTGTTAGCTTCAATATTATAATAATCTAACCATTCTTTTTCTGCACCTGTAAAGACAACTTTACCTTTAGCCATAGCTTCTAATGCGTTGTAGCCTTGATCAAAACCAAACACTTGATCTAAAATAATGTGTGCACTATTGTAAGTGTTAATATAAGTTTTGTAGGGTACGTTTTCACTAGATAAGATTGTTACTTTATCAGGGTATTTGGATTTAATAATAGTTAGTGCTTTTTCAAAATAAATATTTCCTTTTTTAATTTTTGATAATTTATTTATACCATGAAAAATCACAATTTTACCTTTAGTATTTATAGGATGATAATTAACAATATTTATGTTTATAGGATTAGGAATCAATCCTAAATAATGTTGATGAGATTGCATGGGTAAATGATAGTCAATATCTGTTGCAATAGTACCATAGCTATTTTTTATAATAAAATCATGTAATTTTTTATAAGAATCTGAAAGGTATTTAAGTGAGTAATTATATTTTCCTTTCAACGATTTATCTTCTAAATATGGCGTTAAAATAGAATATTTAATTGTGTTTTGTAAGTAATACTTTATAGTAATATAATCATCTCCGCAGCAGAGTAAAAACAGTTTTTTATTTTGATTTTTTAATTGCTTTAAAAGTCTAATTTGTTGTTTAGGATTGATATGCAATGCGTCTTCATTAATTAACTGTACTACATCGTAGTTTTTTAATTTTGGAAGTTGTTTTTTAAAACGATAAGCATTTTCAATTGCTATAAAATTGAGTCTAAAGAATCTGGTGAACATTTTATTTAAAAATGAAAATAGTCGTACATTTTTAAGTTTTGAAGAGATGTCAATATCAACATCATAATTTTTAAATCCATCACCAGAAGCAATTATTGTAACTTCATGCCCTAAAGCGACCAACCCTTCTTTTAAAGAGTTATGGAGTCTACTGTATTCCCCAACTAATAAAATCTTCATTTATATTTTATACATTTGTTTCAAAGATAATTTTTAATGGGTAATGCTGAAATAAAAGATGTTAATTTAGAGTTGCTAATTGCAACAATGAATCGGTCCTCTTTACATTTTTTGGTAGATTTGTTTCCGTTTAGTGACTACAAAAAATTTAATATTTTAATAGTTAATCAAACTACCGAAGCTAACCTATTACACTCAGATATAGAAAACATAAAGGTTGTTAATAGTTTTGAAAAGGGTTTGTCCAAAAGTAGAAACCTTGCAATTTTAGAGGCAACAGGAGATATTTGTTTGTTTGTAGACGATGATGTTAAATTCAAATCTAATTTTGATTATTTGATTTTAGAAGCTCATATACAAAATATGCAAGCTGCTATTATAACTTTTAAAATGGAAAACTTTGATGGAGAGTTGTTCAAGGCTTATCCAAAAGTTTTGAAACATGATTTGAACTCTATTCAATCCGTAAATTCTGTAGTGATTTCCTTTAAAAGAGAAAAAATATTAGCAAGTAATTTATTGTTTGATGTCAATTTTGGTTTAGGATCAGTATTTGAAACAGCAGACGAGTACATCTTCATGCGTGATGCTTTAAAACTTAATCTAAAACCTCGATTTAAACCTGAATTAATTTTATCGCATCCAGTATTTAGTTCCGGACAATTAGATGCTACTGATAAAAATATTTTTGGAGTGAGTGCCCTATTTTGTAAGTATTATGGAGTTTTTTCATATTTTAAATTAATACATCACCTATATTTACTTTTTCATCAAAATAAAATTAATACTAGTCAAATTTTTAGAAAATTTAAAGTAGGTTTATCAGGAATAAAAAAATATAAATCGCTAAAAAAATAAATATGGCTAATAACGATGATGTTGTTGTAATAGAAATTCCTAAAGTGAAAGACGCTAGAGGAAACTTAGCTATTGTTGAAAAAGATATTTTACCTTATAAAGTAAACCGTGTTTATTATTTATATGATGTACCTAGTGATGCGTTTAGAGGAGGTCACTCTCATAAAGCACAATATGAGTTTTTAATTCCTGTAAGTGGTAGTTTTGATGTTATTTTAAAAGATGGTAGTACGACCAGAACTATAACTTTAAATAAGCCTGACAAGGGGTTGTTAATAGTACCTGGTATTTGGAGAGAACTTGAAAATTTTTCATCAGGATCCGTTTGTCTTGTATTGGCTTCTGATGTTTATGAAGAGTCCGACTACATAAGAGATTTTAATCATTATTTATCACTTGAAGGCTGATAAATAAATGTTGTTTTTTATTAATAAATCTTGAAAACGTTTTAGCACTATTAATATAAATCTAGGACATTGTAATACCAAACGTTGCTTTATGTTAAGATGGTTTTTATCGATGTTTTTAATTAGCATTTGGGCTTTGTCGTAATCTTTATTAAATCTGTATCTTATAGCTAATGCGTAGCGTTTTATATCTAAATAGCTTTTTAAATCTGGGTTATTTTTTTCATTCTCTTTATACTGATTTATTAAATATAACCTATTGTCATTTAAGTTGCTGTTTGATAGGCTATTTGGGTCATAAAAATTATAAAGCATTGTAACAGTAGGATTAAATGCAATTTTTCCGTTTAGACCAAATCTAATCCATAAGTCTATATCTTGACCAGTTATTAAAGAATTGTTATATGCGCCTATTTTAAAAAAGACCTCTTTTTTAAATGCTACAGAAGACGAGTGAGGTATATAATTAATAACATTTGCCTCGAAAAAATTATCGATTAACAGGCAGTCAGTGTCGTATTTAAAATTAAATCTTGCAGGTGTTATAAATCCGTCATTTCTTTTTATTTCATAATTATTACAAAATAGAATGGCATCTTTATATTTAGTAATTGTTTGTTTTAATGCCTCAAGATGATTATTTCTCCATAAATCATCAGCATCTAAAGTTGCTATGTAATTCCCCTTTGATAATTTTATCGCATTATTTCTAGCAACAGAAACACCTTGTTTTTCTTGATGTATCAACTTAATTTTATCGTTGGCTAGGTTATTTACAATATCAACGCTATTGTCTGTTGAACCATCATTTACTATGATAATTTCAAAGTCTTGAAACGATTGGTTTAATACGGTTTTAAGGGTCTTTAAAATGTATTTTTCTTTATTATAAAGCGGAATAATAACAGAAAAGAAAGGACTCATTTTTTACGATTTATATAACAAAAATAGCTAATTCTAAATAAATCAAATAGAAATAATGAAGGGTGTTTGGACGTTAAATTACGTTTTGTAATGGTTTTTATTAATGGGAAGCTATAGGCTAATAGGTAGTTGACTTTAAGACGATTTAAAGTTGTGTAATAATTTAAAAACGGAATAAATTCTATTTTAATCAAATCTGTTTTGTAAATATAGTTAAGATTTTCTAGCCCTTTTTTTGTTTTATCTATAAATACGTTGCTAATATCAACATCGCCATGTAAAATAGGGTTGTCTATATGCTTTATGTTTGCTTTTATTAAGCTTGCTTTATAAGCAAACAGTGTGTCTTCATGACCATATTGTGATAATGTTTTTTCAAAACCAATAGCTTTAAAAATAGTTTTGGTCATTAATGTATTGTTACAAAACATACATTTGTATTGGTTTTGACTTCTTTGTTTTGCAGTTAAATCTTCTCGTTGTTTACCGTATTTCCATCTTAATTTACGTTTGTTTTGGACTTGTTCTGGATGTATACGTCCACCATAAATAATATCTGAATTGTCACTTATACTTTTGTAAAAGTTTACGATGTACTGATCAGAAATGATTAAGGAATCTCCATCAATAAATAATAAGTATTCATATTGTGCAGCCTCTGCTAATAAATTTCTGTTGTTGCTTAAACCTACATTAGTAACAAGACTTTTAAAAGTAACATTTTCTAATGTATTTAGGGTATCATTAATTAATATTGTTTTACCTTTAGATCCATCATCATAAATAATAATTTCAAAACAATTTTTATGTGATATAAGTTGTTGGTGTAAGCTATTAACCAACTTTGTGACATCGTAATTATAAGTTGGGATTAATACAGATAACATGTAAACTTTAATTAAGATTTACGTTGTACAACCTCATAAACCTTATTGTCATCACATTTTAAAGTCTTACTTGGGTATTTTAGCAATAATGCATAATCATGAGTCGCCATTAAAATGGTATTACCATTTTTATTAATGTCTTGTAGTACTTCCATAACTTCAATACTAGTTTGTGGATCAAGATTACCAGTTGGCTCATCAGCCAAAATAAGCTCAGGATCATTTAACAAAGCACGTGCAATAGCAACACGCTGTTGTTCTCCACCAGATAATTCATGCGGAAATTTAAAACCTTTGGTTTTCATATCTACTTTATCCAATACAGAAGTAACACGTTCATTCATTTTAGTTTTATCTTTCCAACCAGTAGCTTTTAAGACAAATAATAAATTATCGTTTATTGTACGATCTGATAGAAGTTTAAAATCCTGAAATACAATACCAAGTTTTCGTCTCAAAAACGGAATTTCTTTTTCCTTTAATGTCGGTAAATCAAAGTCTACAATATACCCTTTACCTTGTGTTAGTTTTAAATCACCATAAAGTGTTTTCATAAAACTACTTTTTCCAGAACCAGTTTTACCAATTAAATATACAAATTCTCCTTTTTTAACTTCTAAGTTAACATCAGATAATACAAGACTTTTACCTTGAAATATTGAGGCATTTTTTAATTCTAAAACTGTGTTTGACATAAAGTGAGTTATTGTTTGGTAACGCTTTTTTGAAGCAAAAAATTGTATCTGCCAAAGTAAACAATTAATAAATAATAAGGAAAATAATTAGCATCATTTATGACTTAATTAGCATAGTTAATTTAATTATTAACATCATATTTAGTAGGTCCATTTATAATTATTAGTTAAATCTAACGTTAGACTTATAGATTAATTTATATTTGATTTTGAATTTAAAAATAGTATCAATGTCATTAAAAAAACAGTTTACATTTTTTATTACATTAGCCTTTTGTCTACAATTATTTGCACAGCAAACCGCTGTTTATACAAGTGATTTAGCAAATTACCAAAAAGCTCTTCAGCTTTATAATAGCCAACAATATTTGGCTTCTCAAAATTTGTTTACACAAATTAAAAAAGAATCTCAAGATCCTAACATACAAAGTAATTGTGCGTTTTATATTGCTAATGCAGCTATAAGATTAAACCAGCAAAATGCTGATGTGTTAATAGAGCGATTTGTGGAAGATTATCCAACAAGCACAAAAAAAAATACTGCCTTTGTAGATGTTGCAGAGTATTACTTTGTAAATGGTAAATATGCTTATGCTCAAAAATGGTATGCTAAGGTTGACGAGTCTTCTTTATCAAGAACAGATCGTGAAGGCTATAATTTTAATAATGGTTACGCATCATTCGTTACTAAAAACTATAAAGACGCTAAAAAATATTTAACACGTGTAGAGACGTCTCAAAAATATGGGTCTCAAGCCAAGTATTATTTGGGTTTTATGTCTTATCAAGGCGATGACTATGATGGTGCAAATAAATATTTTGAGCAAGTTAGTGATCAAGAAAAGTACAAAGAAAAACTAAGCTATTTTCAAGCAGATTTAAACTTCAAACTAGGTAAATTTGAAAAAGCTATTCAATTAGCCAAACCTAAATTAGAAACCAGTGATCGTAATGAAGTTTCAGAACTTAACAAAATAATAGGAGAAAGTTATTTTAATTTAGAACAGTACGATAAAGCTATTCCGTATTTAACGGAATATAAAGGAAAAAAAGGAAAATGGAGTAATACAGATTACTACCAAATTGGTTATGCTTATTACAAACAAAAAGAGTACGATAAAGCAATATCAGAGTTTAATAAAATTGTAAGCGCAGATAATAGTGTAGCCCAAAATGCTTATTACCATTTAGGAGAAAGTTATGTAAATGTAGGTAAAAAACAAGAGGCATTAAATGCCTTTAGAAATGCATCACAAATGGATTATGATTTAAAAATTCAGGAAGATGCATGGTTAAATTACGCTAAAATTAGTTACCAAATTGGTAACGCATATCAATCTGTACCTCAGGTTTTAAATACTTATTTAGAAAAATATCCTGAAACCGAGTATAAAGATGAAATAGAAACACTATTAATTGACTCTTACATAACTTCAAAAAACTATAAGGAAGCTTTAGTGCTACTAAAAAATAAAAATAGTTTTGAAAGTAAAGTAGCTTATCAAAAAGTAGCGTTTTACAGAGGTTTAGAATTGTTTAATGAAAGTAAATATCAAGATGCAGAAGCAATGTTTGATAATTCTTTAAAAGAACAACAAGATCAAAAGTTTACTGCAAGAGCAATATTTTGGAAAGCCGAAACGGATTACAACCTAACAAATTATGACGACGCTTTAATTGGTTTTAAACAATTTGCACAACATAGTGAAGCTAATGTGACTACCGAATATCAAAACCTTGACTACAACATCGCATATACCTATTTTAAGCAAAAAAACTACGATCAGTCAACCACGTATTTCAATCAGTTTATTCAAAAAAACGCAACAGATAAAGTTAGATTAAACGATGCGTATTTAAGATTAGCCGATGGTTACTTTGTGTCAAGTAGTTATAACAAAGCTATTGCAGCATATGACCAAGCCATGCAAGTAGGAACTATAGAGAGTGATTATGCCTATTTCCAAAAAGCCATGAGTTATGGTTACATTGGTAATCAAGACACACAAACCAGTAAATTAGAACAATTTATTGCTAAATATCCAAAATCTAAATTACGTGATGACGCTATGTATGCTTTAGGTAATAGCTATGTAAAAGCAGGTCTTGATGATAAAGCAATTGGTATTTATACACAATTAAAAAAAGAATATCGTACAAGTCCATTTACAAGCAAAGGTCAATTGCGTCAAGGTCTGGTATATTATAACGCAAATCAAAACCAGCAAGCTTTAACCGTTTTTAAAGCAGTAGCAAAAGACTATCCAAACACACCAGAAGCCAATCAGGCAGTATCTACAGCACGATTAATATATATAGATTTAGGTCAAGTAGATCAATATGCAACTTGGGTAAAAACATTAGATTTTGTTGAAGTTACAAATGCCGACTTAGACAATGCAACTTATCAAGCAGCAGAAATCCAGTATTTAGATGAAAACGTTAATTCTGCAATCAAACAATTTAATGGCTATTTAAATCAATTTCCAAGTGGCTTACACGCAACACAAGCGCATTTTTATTTAGCTCAGTTGTATTTTAAAAAGGATTTAAAATCTAATGCAAAACCTCATTATGCTTATGTCGTAACACAAACACAAAGCGAGTTTTCAGAAGAAGCATTACTGCGTCTATCACAAATTCAGTTAGATAACAATAATTGGACAGAAGCTATTCCGACTTTACAACGTTTAGAAACCGAAGCTAATTTCCCACAAAACAGCTTGTTTGCACAATCCAATTTAATGCAAGCCAATTACCAATTAGATAATTATGATCAAGCAGTCGCTTACGCGGAAAAAGTGCTTGCTAAGAATAATTTAGACAATAAAGTTAGAAGTGATGCCTATGTGATTATTGCAAGATCAGCAATTAAAACTAATGATATGGCTAAAGCTAGAACTGCCTACACACAAGTAGAAACTTTTGCGACAGGCGAAACAGCAGCCGAAGCTTTATATTACAATGCTTATTTTAAAAATAAAGACGGTTTGTATGCTGAGTCAAACACAGTAACACAACGTTTGGCTAAAGATTATTCAGGTTACAAATACTATGGAGCCAAAGGATTGGTAATTATGGCTAAGAATTTTTATGCTCTTGGTGATGCCTTTCAGGCGACCTATATTTTAGAAAGTGTAATTAAAAACTTCAGCAATTTTGAAGATGTTAAAACAGAAGCAAAAACCCAATTAAACTTAATCAAAGCAGAAGAAGCTAAAACAAACTCTTCAGTAATCACTGAAGACTAAAATACATCAATCCAGACGTCGTAATTCATAAATATAAATTATGTTTAGAACAAAAAAACAAATCATATTAACAGTAATATCATTAGTAGTAACCCTAATTACATTTGCTCAAGAGCGTGAAGGAGATACTATTCAAACAGGAGTGATAGACGTTGTTAAACCATATACACCAACCATTTCAGATGCGTTTAAAGTAAAAGAAACGCCATCTTTAGATGACAATGAAACTTCTGTGAAAAAAGAAGTAAAATATAATATTTTTTCATTTCCAGTTGCTTCAACCTTTACACCTGCAAAAGGTAAAGCAGCAGTTGTAGATAAAGCAAAAAAAGTAAAATTGTATAATAATTATGCGACTCTTGGTTTTGGTACTTATACCACTATTTTAGGCGAAGCATATTTAAATCAGCAATTAGGTCGTGATGAGGTTGTAAGTGCTTATTTAGGACATCATTCATCTATTGGAGATGTAGAAGATGCTTTAACAGATAGTGGATTTTCAGATTCAAAAATTAATTTAAACTATACAAAAACAGATCGTGATTATACTTGGTCAGCATTAGGCGGTTTTCAATACCAAACGTTTAATTGGTATGGTTTACAACAGCCTCTGTTTGATCAAGAAATAGCAGATGCTTTGGATGTTGGACATAGCTTTATAAACGGATATATTGGAGGAGATATTATGTTTGAAGATGCCACAATAACATCAGCTAATATTTTGTTTAGACATTTTGGTGACGATTATGGATCTGGAGAAAATAGGTTAAAAGCTGTTGCTACAGGAACAATAAATATTCAAGATAATGATGTGGATATAGAAGTTTTTGCAGACTATTTAGGAGGTAGTTTTGAAAAAGGATATTTCTCAGATCAAGCTTTAGATTATGGTAATTTCTTATTTGGTGTCTCTCCAAAATTTCAGATAAAAGAAGATGACTTAACTGTAGATTTAGGTGTAAAAGCTGTCTATTTTAATGATACAGAAGCTGGTAAAAGCAAATTCTTTATTTATCCAAATATTGCAGCAAGTTATAGATTGGTAGACGAAGTTTTAATTGTTTTTGGAGGTGTTACTGGTGGATTAAATCAAAATTCGTATTACGATTATGCACAAGAAAATCCGTTTGTTTCGCCTAACTTATTTATAACTCCAACAGATCAGCAATATAAAGCATTTGCTGGATTAAAAGGGAAGTTAACAAATACAATGAGTTATTCGGTAAGTGGTAATTATAGTTCAGAAAAAAATAAAGCTTTATTTGTAAATAACGATATTACTCAAACAACAGAATCTTATACCTTCGGAAATTCATTTGGAATAATATATGACGATATTACAACTTTAAGTGTGTCTGCAGAGCTTAATGTAGACGTAAACCGTAACATCACTTTAGGTGTCAAAGGAGAATATTTTAATTATGACACTAATAACGAAACTGAAGCTTGGAATTTACCAAATTTAAAAGCTTCTGTCTTTTTAGATTATCAAATTACAGAACAGTGGTTTGCAGGTGCTAATTTATATTTTGTAGGCGAGCGTAAGGACCAATTTAATGTGCCAAGCTTAATAACACCAACGTCTGGAGAAGTTACATTGGATAGCTATTTTGATGCCAATGCACATGTAGGATATCATATAAACGATCGTTTTTCAGTTTTTGCAAAAGCTAATAATATTGCTGGAGAAGAATATAACAAATGGCAAAACACACCTGTTCAGGGTATTCAATTTTTAGCAGGAGCTACTTACAAATTTGATTTTTAGTCTATACTAAATAATTTCATCTTAAGATATAACAATAAAAAGCCTCTGTTTAGAGGTTTTTTTTATTCTTATATTTGTTTAAAAATATCTAACCATGAAATTATTAAAAATAGCATTGTTACTTTGTATAGTAGCCTCATGCTCAACTAACAAAACCGATGTCGACACCATAGTAACTAACGCTAATGTTTATACTGTTGATGCAACGTTTGCTAAAGCAGAAGCGTTTGCAATTAAAGACGGAAAATTTGTAGCTACAGGAACAACAAAAGAAATTACAAATAAGTACTTGTCAACTAATATTATTAATGCAAATGGTCAGACAATTGTACCAGGATTTATAGATGCACATTGTCATTTTTATGGACTAGGATTAAACCAATTAAATGTGGACTTAAGAGGGACGACTAGTTTTGATGATGTCATGAAAAAAACTATTGACTTTTATAATAATAAACCAACTAACTTTATAATAGGTAGAGGTTGGGACCAAAACGATTGGGAAGACAAAAAGTATCCTAATAAATTGTTGCTGGATAAACTATATCCAAACACACCAGTCGCTTTAACTAGAGTAGATGGTCATGCTATGTTATGTAATCAAGCAGCTTTAGATTTAGCAGGAATAACAGTAGATTCTAAAATCGATGGTGGTGAGATTTTAAAAGAAAATGGAAAATTAACAGGTGTATTAATTGACAATCCAATGGAGTTGGTAGAGGCTGTTTTTCCTGAGCAAACAGTTCAGCAACAAATTGACGCCTTATTATCTGCTCAAAAAATATGTACAGATTTAGGTTTAACAACAGTGTCAGATGCAGGATTAGATAAGCAAGTTATTCAGTTAATTGATAGCTTACAAAAAGCAGGTAAATTGGATATGCGTGTGTATGCTATGATTAGTAATAAAAAAGAAAATTTAGATTATTATTTAACTAAAGGAAAAGTAAAAACAGATCGTTTAAACGTCCAATCTGTAAAGGTTTATGCAGATGGAGCATTAGGGTCACGTGGTGCAGCTTTAAAACAAGAATACACAGATCAACATGATCATTTTGGAGCTCTAGTTATTGGTACTGACGCTTATAAGGATTTAGCTGAAAGAATAGCAAAAGCAGATTATCAAATGAATACGCATGCTATTGGAGATTCTGCCAATAGATTTGTATTACAAACCTATGAAAAGACTTTAAAAAATGAAGCAAATAGACGTTGGAGAGTAGAACATGCTCAGGTAATTACTGATCATGATTTTGATTATTTTAAAAACGAAAATATTATTCCTTCTATCCAACCTACACACGCTACAAGTGATATGTATTGGGCGGCAGACCGATTAGGGAGTAAGCGTATAAAAGGCGCTTATGCTTATAAAACATTATTAGAAAAAAGCGGAAGAGTGGCCTTAGGTACAGATTTTCCAGTAGAAAAAGTAAGTCCATTTTTAACCTTTTATGCTTCGGTTTCTAGACAGGATTTAAAACAATTTCCTAAAGGTGGTTTTAATATAGAAAATGGGTTGTCAAGAGAAGAAACATTACGCGGAATGACCATTTGGGCTGCTTATGCTAACTTTGAAGAACAAGAAAAAGGAAGTATAGAAACAGGTAAGTTTGCCGATTTTATTATATTAGATAAAGATATAATGACTGTGGATCAAAATGAAATCCCAAATATAACAGTTAAAGAAACTTACATTAACGGAGTGGCACAGTAGTTGCTATTTTGTAAATAACTAATTATACAAACTAATTAAAATGAAAAAAATAATCACAATATTTTGCTTTTTAGTCATTGGTACATCAGTCTTTGCTCAAGTAGATCAATACAGTAAAGATGTTAAAACGTGTATTAAAAGTAACGGAACATATAGTTATTATGAAGGTGTTATAGAACAAATGTATACGATGCTAGAAGAGCAGTTTGTGACTCAAAAAGTGCCAGCAACTGTTTGGGCAGACTTAAAAAAAGGTAACTCAGAAGCAATGGACGAGTTGTCTCTAATGATTGTTAGTGCTTACAAAGCGCATTTTACACATGAGGATGTTAAAAACATGAATAAATTATATGCAACCAAAGCTGGTAAAAACATGTTTAAAACAGATGCTTTAACCGAAGGTGATAAAGTTTTTTTAAAAGAATTTTATCAAAGTGAAACAGGACAAAAAATTGTTAGCTCTCAAGAATCTATGAATTCATCTATGAGTGATATTTCTGTAATGTGGAGTGGTAATTTATATAAAAGCGTTATCTCAAAATTATCAGAAAAAGGGTACGATCTTTAGACAGATATCTTTGCTAAATAATCATAATGCTCGCCTTCCGCGAGCATTTCGCATTTTAAACCAACAGCTTGACAAGCAGTAAGCAGTAAATTAAAATCTAAGTATAACCATTTCATAGGGTCTTCTTTTTCATTTTTATAGCTTAAAAAGTAATCCAATTCACCATAATAATTGGCATTAATATCCTGCCAAAAACCACCATCTTCATCTAAATACATATATTGTATGTCACTTGAGTCTATTAGTATCTGACCATTGGTATTTAATAAAGACTTAAGATGTGTTAAATATGCAGAGACTTGTTTTACAGTTTGAAAAATACCAGTACCATTCATTAATAATAATATGGTATCAAAAGTTTCAGTTTCATCTAATAAGCCTTTTAACTCAGCGTTTAAAACACCTCTTTGTTTACAAACGGTAATAGCACCTTCAGAAATGTCAATTGCTTTAACTTGTAATCCTTTGTCTTGAAGGTATAAAGTGTGGCTTCCTGAGCCACAACCAACATCCAAGATATTACCTTTAGATAGTTTTAATGCATGCTGCTCTAATTTAGGCATGTCTTTAAAACTTCTAAATAAGTAGGGAAGTGGTAGTGCATCGTCATCAGATATGTTGGTAGATGTTATAAGATCTACTGTATAATTACCATTTTGATAATCTAATAATGCTTTTCCGAAAAGGTCTTTCATTTAAAATACTATTTTTGCACTATGGAAGCATTTTTAAATAATCTACCAAAGCTTGCCAAAGATAAGCATAAGGAAAACAAAACCTTTTTTACAAAGCTAAAAAAGAAACCACCAAAGCAATTGGATTATATTATGCAAGAATTGCATGAAGAGGAGTTTGAAACTACAGACTGTTTGACATGTGCTAATTGCTGTAAAACTACTGGACCTTTGTTTACAGACAAAGATGTGCAGCGTATTGCTAAATATTTTAGACAAAAGCCACAACAGTTTATTGATCAATATTTACGTGTGGATGAAGAAAATGATTATGTCTTAAAGTCTGTACCTTGTACTTTTTTAGGTCCAGATAATTACTGTTCTATTTATGATGTCAGACCTAAGGCCTGTGCCGAATTTCCGCATACTGATCGTAAAAAATTTCAACAAATATCTAATTTAACGTTAAAAAACGTTGCCATTTGTCCTGCTGCTTATAATATTGTAGAAAAGATGAAATCTAGAATTAAATTGTAATTCTGCTTAAATAATATCTATGAAAAAAATAGTTGTCCTTATAGCCTTTGTTTTATGTTCTATAAATAGTACCATAGCTCAAGAATGGTTGACTTCTTATACGTTAGCTAAAAAATTAGCATTGGTTAAAAATAAAATGATGTTAGTTATTTGGGAGGATGCTGCTAATTATTCTTATCCTTTATTGGTGGATACTAAAGAGGGTTCTCAAATTGTTGTAGAGTTATTTGAAAGTGATAAAATAAAACAGTTGGTCTGGGAGTATTTTGTACCAGTTATAATTAACGAGTCTAATTATGATAAACTTTATCATGGTGGAGTTAAAAACAGGAGAGTTAGTTATATTGAAAGGTTTAATGATGACAAATTAAAAGTAATGGATCCCAATGGAAACATATTAAATCTATCTGAAAGAGATGATTTTAGTATGACTAACATGTCGCTTTTAATACAGAAATACGCGCTAGACACTTCATTTTTATCAAATGAAATGAAGCAATATTTTGAACATAAAAATTATGCTTCAGCGTTTAGATTAGCTAATAGATATCTTGATTTTGCAATGTATGCAGAAGATTTTGTTAAAGAAGAATTAATAGCTTTATCAGATTTATATATGGATGAAGCTACAGATTTATTGAAGCTTAGCGATATAGAACATAAAGAGGCTTTACATCAAAAACAAGAGTTATTGAAAATTGAAGGTTTTTTAATAATAGGTAAATTTAAAAAGGCGCGTCGTTTTCTTAAAAAACATGAAACTGAATCAATTGACGACTTAAATCAATCTTTGTTTTCGTTTTTAAATTATGTAACTTTTAGAGGCTTGGATGATATGGATCAAGCTATAAAATGGCGTGATAGTTTATCACAATCTGATTTAAATAAAGTTGAATTGTTATTGAAAAAATAATTAATAATTCTCAATAGGCTATGCTTCTCTTTTTTTAGAATAATTTTGTTTACACTTCATTTTGTTGTTGATTTTGTAGTTTATTGTTCTTTTTGTTGAAGTTTTGTTGTAAATCATTGTTTTTTTTATTTAAGTTATTGATAGTCAGGTTAAATGTCTGTTCATCGGTTTTTTGTGCATTTTGACTAAAAATGTATAACTTGCATTATGATTAGTGTGAAATATCTAGATTTCATAATACTTTTGGAATCCTCTTAAACTGACTTTTAGCGTAACAATTAATTATACAATTATGATTAGGCAAAAAATAACATTAGTATTAGTTTTTACTTTTCTATTAACCACTTCAATGTTTTCTCAAACAAGAAGTAAAACAACCATTGTCGAAAATGTAAATGCTACCAAAGCAGGACTTATTCACGGGCTTAATAAAACAGGAGACACTATTGTATTAAAAAGTAATAAAGACATTTATAGGTTTACTTTTTTGTTTCATAATAAAAAAGAATCTATAATGATGGATTTAGGTAGTAAGGAAGCTAAAATTCCATTACACCATTTTAATGTTGGTCGATATACTGTTGTGGCTTATCGTGAAGATGCTGTATATCCAATATCTTTAAATCGTATTCAAGATATTGCAAAACCAACTAACGCTGTAACAGATTTAGAAGAAGATGTTTTACGTGCTAGTTTATCTAAAGAAGAACAACGTAAACGTAGTATTACGCCAAGAGCATCTATTAATAAAGATACACGTTTGGCTAGTGCGACTATTGAAGAAGATGAAATTTCTTTTGAAGAAAAATTGGCTAAAGAGCGTAAGTTAGTTGTCCTGAGACAGAGAGAGTATAATGCACGCATCAAACGTGAAGTAGAAGCAAAGTCCATGAAAGATCAAGTATTTGCTCAAGCTGAAGTTAATAAAAAAGTATCAGAACAAGAAAAATTAGCAAAAGAAGAAGCGCAAAGAGAAGCTAAACGTCTTGCAATTAAAGAAAAAGAAGCTAATACTGTTGCTGCACGTTACAAACGTAACCAACGTATTTTAAAACAGCATGCAGCTACTTTAGCTAGCTCAAAAAAAAAAGTTGATACTAAAGAGGTGAAATACAATATTTCTGAAATAAATAATAACAGTCTAGAAAAACAAACTAGAGAAGAATACAGAAAACAAAATTTAAGACCAAACGGATTACCTTACGAAGATTAATTGTATAATAAGTAAGGTTTACGTTTAATCATAAAATCATTCAAGCCACTTGTCCAAGTGGCTTTTATTTTGTCTTCACTCCAACCAGCTTCAATTTGTTCTTGTAATTTTTTTGTTCCAGCTAATTTTGTAAAAAAGCCATTCTTAATAAAAAATGCGCCTTTATCATTGGTGCTATTATATGCATTTATAAGATAGCTTAGGTTAAGCTTAGATAAAGGTTTGTTACCACTTAAATTATATCCATGACATATTTTGTTTTCATGCTTAGGGTATTTTGCTCCAGCATTAGATTTAGGGGTAAAGCTATACGATGTCTGAGGTAAAAATGGAGAACCATAAACTTGAAACTGTAAATCTGTACCACGACCAGCACTAACATTAGTCCCTTCAAAAAAACATAAACTTGGATATAAATTTATAGCTTGAGCATTAGGTAAATTTGGAGAGGGTTTAATAGGTAGATCATACGTCATTTGTCTGTTGTAGTTTTTAATAGTTATAACTTCTAACATACAAGTTACCTTATTTTTTAACCAATGCTCACCATTAATCATTTGTGCATACTCACCAATTGTTAGGCCATGTACAACAGGTATTGGATGCATACCGACAAAACTAGTGTGTTCTTTTTCTAGAATTGGACCATCAATATAATGGCCATTTGGGTTTGGTCTGTCTAATACAATTAAAGTTTTGTTTTGTTCAGCACAAGCTTCCATGACATAATGTAAAGATGATATGTAGGTGTAAAAACGCGCACCTACATCTTGAATATCAAAAATTATAATATCAATGTCTTGTAATTGTGCAACGCTTGGTTTTTTATTTTTTCCGTATAATGATACAATAGGTAAGCCTGTTTTAGTATCTATACCATCTTTAACCACTTCACCTGCATCTGCTTGACCTCTAAAACCATGTTCTGGTGCAAAGACTTTTTTTACAGTTACGTTTAAATCTAAAAGACTATCTACTAAATGTGTATATGTTTCGTTTTTAAAAACTACACTTGTTTGATTAGCTACCACACCAACACGTTTGTCTTTTAGCAAAGGTAAATAGGCTTTGGTTTGATTTGCTCCAACAATAATTGACTTATCTATAGAGTTATCAGTAGTAATTTCGGCTTTAGCCAAAATAACAGTTGTTTCAGTAATATTGTTTTTCGTTTTATAAGCACAAGAATTTAGTACCATAACAAATAATAAAACTGTATTTTTGAAAACATTAAATCGCATAATCTAGTTTGAATTTCGAGTTTTTTATAGCTAAACGCATAATTGATAGTAAAGCGTATAAAAGTAGTATATCAGCACCAATAATAAAAATTGGTATTGTAGCAATTGCTTTGGGAATTATTGTAATGATGATTGCTATAGCAACTGGTATTGGGTTGCAACAAAAAATCAGAGAAAAAGTAATTGCTTTTAATGGACATAGTATCATTCAAAATTACGATAATAATCAGTCCGAAGAAAGTATACGTCCAATATCTACCAATCAGGATTTTTATCCAAATTTTTCTAGTGTTCCTGGTGTGACTCATATTCAGGCTACAGCAACTAAATCTGGGATAATTAGGTTAGAAAACGATTTTGAATACGTCGTTATAAAAGGTGTTGGTCAAGATTATGATTGGCAATATTTTAAAGAGTTTTTAATAGAAGGAGAACTGCCAAACTATACAGACGGATTAAATCAAGACATTTTAATTTCTCAGTATTTAGCCAACAGACTTAAGCTAAAACTTAAAGATCGTGTAAATACTTATTTTTTAAGAGAAGACACAACAAAACCACCAAGAAGTATAACTTTTAATATTGTTGGTATTTATAATTCTGGTCTACAAGAAATGGATCAACTGTATGTCATTGGAGACATCAATCATATTAAGCGACTAAACAAATGGGATGACGACCAAGTTGGACGTTTTGAAGTTTTTATAGACGATTATGATAATCTAGAAACCACAGGAAATGCTATATTTATAGCAGTACCATCAACTCTAAATGCAAAAACAGTAGACAGAGAATATCCATTCATTTTTGATTGGATAAAAATTTTTGACAATAATATCTATGCTATAATAGGTATCATGATTTTAGTAGCAGGTATAAACATGATAACAGCTTTGTTGGTTTTAATTCTAGAACGTACCCAAATGATAGGTGTTCTAAAAGCATTAGGAAGTGCCAATACCAGCATACGTAAAATCTTTTTATACAACGCAAGTTATCTAATATTAAAAGGTCTGTTTTGGGGTAATTTAATAGGATTAACCTTATTGTTTTTACAAAAATACTTTGGACTTTTTCCTTTAGATCCACAAACCTATCACGTCTCTGCAGTACCTGTGTATATAAACATAGGTTACATAATAGCATTAAATATTGGGACCTTTGTATTATGTCTATTAATGCTATTAATACCATCTTACATTATCTCAAAAATATCTCCAGTAAAAGCTATTAGATTTGATTAAATAATTTGGGCGTTACCTTTAACTTGATAAAAAAAATCAAGTCAAAGGTCGCGTCATCCACTATATCTTTTTTGCGCATAAGCGCGCACAAAAAAGGATGTCGTTACTACTGCTAACGCAACCTATCCTAAGGCAAGTAATTAAAATAAAGTACAGCTTAAACTTAAGGTTTTAGTAGTTATCATAATGTTAAAATTATGAACTAAAAATAACAGTTTATTAAGTGTTCAATCAAATGGAACATAAAACAAAAAGATTACTTATTTTTGCAAAATAAAATAAAAAGTAAAACATGCAATACGCAAACAATATACTAGAAACCATTGGAAACACACCATTAGTAAAATTAAACAAGCTAACTGAAGAGCTACCATGTTTAGTACTATCTAAATACGAAACCTTTAACCCAGGAAACTCTGTTAAAGATCGTATGGCATTACAAATGATTGAAGATGCAGAAGCAGATGGACGTTTAAAACCAGGAGGAACTATTATAGAAGGAACCTCAGGTAACACAGGAATGGGATTAGCGTTAGCAGCAATAATCAAAGGTTACAAATGTATATTTGTAATGGCAGACAAACAAAGTAAAGAAAAAGTAGACATACTAAAAGCAGTAGGAGCAGAAGTAGTCGTATGTCCAACAGCAGTTGAGCCTGAAGATCCAAGATCTTACTATTCTGTATCAAAAAGATTAAGCACAGAAATAGAAAACAGTTGGTACGTAAACCAATACGATAATCCAAGTAACGCAAAAGCACATTACCAAAGTACAGGACCAGAAATTTGGAAACAAACTGAAGGTAAAATAACACACTTTGTTGTTGGTGTTGGAACAGGAGGAACCATATCTGGAGTAGGTAAATATCTAAAAGAACAAAATCCTGATATCAAAGTTTGGGGAATAGATACTTACGGATCAGTATTTAAAAAATATCACGAAACAGGTATTTTTGATGAAAACGAAATCTATCCATACGTAACAGAAGGAATCGGAGAAGATATCTTGCCAAAAAATGTTGACTTTGATATTATTGACGGATTTACAAAAGTAACAGATAAAGATGCTGCAGTTTATACTCAGAGACTATCCAAAGAAGAAGGAATGTTTTTAGGTAATAGTGCAGGAGCAGCAATAAAAGGAGTATTACAATTAAAAGAACACTTTACAAAAGATGATGTTGTTGTGGTGTTATTTCATGATCATGGAAGTCGTTATGTTGGTAAAATGTTTAATGACGACTGGATGCGCGAAAAAGGATACATTGAGTAGTTTTAAGCTCCAATAATTAATATAAAAA
>NZ_BCBW01000026.1:0-31210 GCF_001315805.1 Olleya sp. ITB9 | reverse complement strand
TTTTTTATTTAACTACTTAATAATTTTCATTGTAATGGATCCAGAGGTGTTATTATATTTATCAGATATAATTATTATTTTATAGCCATCTAGCTTTATAGTGTATAGATTGTCTTGTTTTATTTCAGAACGATAAAAACTGAATTGTTTTTCAATGTCATCAAATGTTATTTTTAACGTGTATTGTATATCAGAGTGATATTTACGGTTTTTATCTTCAGGAGGTGCATCATACCACCATTCTTCAATTAAATCCGTTAATTCAATAGTTATAAATTCATTTTGATAACCAACATTAGTAATAGTATTGTTTTTAATAGTAAAAGTTTCTCCAAAAACGATATCAAAATTGTCTTGAGCAAACATACTAATTTGCATAAATAGTGAAATTATAAATAAATAATGTTTTTTGGTTAAATGCATATTAGTATAAATATAGTGTTAATAAATATTAGTCTAATTTAATCAATTAAATGGTTATGAATAATTAATGTTATTAAATCAATTTCTGCAATTGTAAAAGGTTTTTTCTTACAAATTATTCTGCTAATTTGTAAATATCAATCACTAGTCTTACATTTAAACATGCAAGAAGATTTTTTACATTATCTCTGGAAGTTTAAAAAGTTTGATACTCAAAACTTAAAAACTACTAATAATGAAGCCTTATTAATTAATTCAATAGGTGCGCATAACCAGCATTCTGGACCTGATTTTTTTAACGGTCAAATTACTATTGATAATCAGCTTTGGGCAGGGAATATAGAGATACACATTAAATCTAGCGATTGGTTTGTACATAATCATGAAGTAGATCCTAATTATGACAACGTAATATTACATGTCGTTTGGGAGCATGATACAGAAGTATTCCGTAAAAATAACACTCTAATACCAACCATCCAACTTAGGGACTATGTCTCAGTAAGAGCATTAAATAATTATTATAAATTATTTAATAAAAATCAAACCTGGATTAATTGCGAAAATACTATCCCAAAAGTAGATTCTTTTAAAGTTAATAATTGGTTAGAACGCTTGTTTTTTGAACGTTTAGAACGTAAGTCAAAAGATATTGAAGTCTTACTGAAAACATCTAACAATAATTTTGAAGCAGTATTGTTTAAATTACTTGCTAAAAACTTTGGATTAAAAGTCAATAGTGATGCGTTTTTAAGTTTAGCAAATAGTATTGATTTTTCAATAGTCAGAAAGCAACAAAATAATTTACAAAGTTTAGAGGCTTTATTTTTTGGCCAAGCTAATATGTTGGACAAAGATGTTCAAGAGGCATATTATATAAACCTTCAAAAAGATTATGCGTTTTTAAAGCAAAAATTTGGGTTAGATAATAAAGGTGTCATTCCGTTTCAGTTTTTTAGATTACGTCCACCAAATTTTCCAACCATTAGATTGTCACAATTAGCAAATCTGTATCATGTGCATCAAAATTTGTTTTCAAAAGTCATAGCATTAGATACTTTAACCGATATTTATAAACTATTCTCTGTGTCAACATCAACTTTTTGGGAAGATCATTACACATTTGATAAAGTTTCAAAAACTAGTAAAAAGAAAATCACCAAAAGTTTTATAGACTTACTGTTAATAAATACAATCATTCCGCTTAAATTCTCTTATGCAAAGCAACAAGGTAAAGCTATTGACGATATAATTATTAAGCTTATAGAGCAATTAAAGCCAGAAAAAAACAGCATTGTAGATAAGTTTAAAGTTTTAAAAGTAAAATCAGAATCTGCATTACAAAGTCAGGCTTTAATTCAACTTAAAAATAATTATTGTGACAAAAATATGTGCTTAAAATGTGTAATTGGTAATTCTATACTAACGCAAAATTAATTATCTTGCAGTATGCAATTTTTATACAAACCAATACATTATTTTCAAAAACGTGGGTATCATGTTTGTCAACGTATTGCAGATCGTTTAGGTATAAGAGCCAAAGTAGTACGTACTAGTTTTATGTATTTGACGTTTGCAACCTTAGGTTTTGGCTTTGCATTATATTTGTTTTTAGCCTTTTGGATGCGCATTAAAGATATTATTTACACAAAACGATCTTCAGTTTTTGATCTTTAAAACCATATGACCAATCCTTTAATTACTTTATATAGATCTAAAATTTATACAGCTATTTCACTACTATTACTACTTTTATTAGTTGGTGTTTTAGGGTTTAGAATGATGTCTAATTACAGTTGGGTAGACGCTTTGTATATGACTGTAATTACAATTACAACCGTTGGTTTTGGAGAAGTACAACCTTTAGATGATGTCGCAAAAATCTTTACGATATTTTTAATATTAAATAGTGTTGTAATTTTAGGTTATGCACTATCTGTTATTACCGAATTTATTTTAAGTAAAAGTAACCTTGAAGAATTAAAACAAAAGAAAATGCAGAAAAAAATTGATGCACTTAACAATCATATCATAATTTGTGGTTATGGTCGAAACGGAAAGCAAGCAGCTACCAAATTGTTAGCTCACAAAAGACCTTTTGTTATTATTGAAAAAAATAAAGAAACTATTGAAAAATTTGAAGACGATAACACTCCATTTATATTAGGTAACGCTAATGAAGATGAAATTTTACTACAAGCAGGTATTGAAAGAGCTAGTACTTTGATTTCTGCATTGCCAAATGACGCAGACAACTTATTTGTTGTGTTATCTGCAAGGCAAATGAAAAAAAATCTAAGAATTATTAGTCGTGCTTCTCAAGAAACATCTTATAATAAATTAAAATTAGCTGGAGCTAACAATGTAATTTTACCAGACAGAATTGGTGGTGACCATATGGCATCCCTAGTAGTGGTTCCAGACTTAATAGAGTTTATAGATAATTTAGCTATTGTTGGAGAAGCTAACATTAATATAGAGGAAGTTCAGGTTGAAAAATTGTATAATCCCGATTCAGGTATTAAAACAATAAAAGATTTAGACTTACGTCACAAAACAGGTTGCACTGTTATTGGTTTTAAAAATGGTCATGGCGAATATATTGTAAACCCAGAAGCCGAACTCAAGTTAGTACCCAACTCAAAAGTTATTGTACTTGGTAGGCCAGAACAAATTCAGAAATTAAATACTATTTTTAGTTTAGATTAAATAGGTATTTAACAGCTTTTCTTTTAAAAATTCATCATTTTTTTGCATCTTGCTAATCTTAATTCAAAATTAACTAACAAATATTTATTATGAAGAAATATCTTCTCTCGATTTTTACATTAATATTACCAATACTAACTTTTGCGCAAAGTAGTACTGCAGACCAAATTGATGCTGCATTTAAAAAGTATACAGGCTGGTTTGTTGAAGGCATTTTTTCGGAAATTCCATTTACCGATACAATCAAAATTCCTTGGGTATTATTAGTGTTAATTGGAGGTGCACTTTTTTTTACTATATACTTTAAGTTTATCAATTTTACTGGATTTAGAACAGCGATTAAAGTAGTGCAAGGTAAATACGAAGATATTGAAAAACATGGTGTAGATTCACTTTATGGAGATCAAACTCCAGGAGGAGATGTAATCGAAACCATGAAAAAAGAAGGAGCTGACGGAGAGGTGTCTCACTTTCAGGCATTAACCGCAGCTTTGTCGGCAACTGTAGGTTTAGGTAATATTGCAGGTGTTGCAGTAGCCTTATCAATTGGTGGTCCAGGAGCAACATTTTGGATGATTATAGCAGGATTATTAGGTATGGCATCTAAGTTTGCAGAATGTACTTTAGGTGTTAAATATAGAGATGTAGGTGAAGACGGAACTGTTTATGGTGGTCCAATGTATTATTTGACTAAAGGTTTAAAAGAAAAAGGAGCTGGAGGAATAGGTAAAGTACTAGCTGTACTTTTTGCAATTTTTGTTGTTGGTGGATCTTTTGGAGGTGGTAACATGTTTCAAGCTAACCAAGCAGCAGCACAATTTACTAAGTTATTTGATCTAACAGGAGAAAATGCAGGAATGTATTTTGGTATTGTTATGGCTGTTTTAGTTGCTATTGTAATAATAGGAGGTATCAAACGTATTGCTTCTGTTACAGAAAAAGTAGTACCATTTATGGCAGGTATTTATGTATTGGCTGCTTTAATTATATTATTTGCTAATTTTACTTTAATTGATGATGCTTTCGCAGCTATTTTTAATGGTGCATTTACACCTTTAGCTGGTTTAGGAGGTATTATTGGAGTTATGATACAAGGTGTAAGACGTGGAGCTTTCTCTAACGAAGCTGGTGTTGGTTCTGCTGCAATTGCTCACTCAGCAGTACGTACTAAGTATCCTGCTAGTGAAGGTATTGTAGCTTTATTAGAACCATTCGTAGATACTGTTGTAATTTGTACTATGACTGCTTTAGTAATTGTAATTACTAACTTTGATGGTGGATTCATGGAATATGGTGTAGAGATTAAAGAAGGTGTAGAAATTACAGCAACTGCTTTTGATAGTGTTATTCCTCATTTCTCAATTGTATTGACTATTGCAGTAATATTATTTGCTTTTAGTACAATGATTTCTTGGTCATACTATGGTATGCAAGGTTGGGTATTCTTATTTGGAAAAGGAAAAATCACAGATTTAGTATATAAAATATTATTCTTATTTTTCGTAGTAGTTGGAGCATCTATAAGTTTAGGAGCTGTTATTGATTTCTCAGACGCAATGATATTTGCAATGGTTGTACCAAACATTATTGGTGTGGTTATGTTATCACCAATAATTAAAAAGGAATTAACTAAATATATGAATGCCATCAATAAAAAAGAAGACGCTATTGAAGATGGAGCAACAGATTTAGTTGATGAGATGTAAGATTAAAAACATTTAAAATGAATATCAAATCCCACTTCAAGTTTTCAAGACAACAACGAAGTGGGATTTTTTTATTACTACTACTTATTATATCAATACAAATATTTTATCATTTTGTGTTACCAAAATTAATGGATAATAATCCAGAGTTTAATACAAAAGATAGTACCATAAGTACATTTATAGATCAAATAGATTCTTTAAAAGCAGTCGAGTTAGAAAAACGAAAACCTAAAATTTATCCTTTTAACCCTAACTTTATTTCAGATCATAAAGGGTATGCATTAGGTATGACTAATCAAGAAATTGACCGTCTGTTAGCCTTCAGAAAACAAAATAAGTGGATTAATTCTGTAAATCAGTTTCAATCCGTAACAAAGGTTTCAGATTCGTTATTAGCAAAAATATCACCTTACTTTAAATTTCCAGATTGGGTAACTAATCCAAAGCCTAAACAAAACAATTTTAGTCAATCATTTTCTAATTTACCAAAAACTGAAAGTCAAAAGTTAGATTTAAATTCAGCTACAGCTGAACAATTACAAAAAGTATATGGTATAGGTCCATCCTATTCACAACGAATTATAAAATACAGACATAAAATAAACGGGTTTCATAGTTTTATAGAGTTGCAAGAAGTGTATGGATTAACACTAGAAGTAATTCAAAATATTAAAAATAATTTTACCATAAAAACACCAAGAGTAATAACCAAAATTGATTTAAATAAAGCTACTAAAGATCAATTGGTAACTATTAAGTATATCGATTATGAAGTAGCCCATAACATAATTGAAGAACGTACCTTGCGTGATGGGTTTAAATCCATTGACGAATTAACAAAAGTTAACGGTTTTCCTGTTAATAAAATACAGATAATTAAGTTATCTTTACGTCTAGATTAAGACTTAACAATAACACAACGTATTATGGGAAATATGTACTTCAGTGAAGAGCATAATTTATTTAGAGAAAGTTTACGCGATTTTTTAACAAAAGAAGTCGTGCCTCACATAGATAAATGGGAGAAAACAGGTCAAATTGAACGCTTTATTTGGAAAAAAGTTGGAGATATGGGTTTTTTCGGAATCAGTTATCCTGAACAGTATGGAGGATTAGATTTGGATATTTTCTATATGGTAATTTTACTTGAAGAATTACAAAAAATAAACTCTGCTGGTTTTGCTGCTGCAATGTGGGCACATGCATACTTAGCAATGACACATCTAAAAGCTGAAGGTAGTGAAGCAATAAAGCAAAAATATCTAACTGCAAGTATCGCTGGAGACATGATTGGATGTTTATGTATTACAGAGCCTTTTGGTGGTAGTGATGTTGCAGGTATGAGATCTACAGCTGTAAAAAAAGGAGATACCTATGTAATTAATGGTTCTAAAACGTTTATTACAAACGGTGTGTATAGTGATTATCTTGTAGTAGCTGCTAAAACTAACCCAGAATTAGGTAATAAAGGAATCAGTATTTTCTTAGTAGATAGAGATACACCTGGTGTGTCTGCAACCAAACTTGATAAATTAGGTTGGAGAGCATCAGATACTGGTGAAATAGCATTTGATAATGTAACTATTCCTGCGTCTAATTTAATGGGAGAAATAAATAAAGGATTTGCATACATTATGCAACACTTTGCTTCAGAAAGATTAATAATGGGTGTAAATGCCCATGCTAGAGCAGAATTTGCTATTGATTACACTATGAAGTATATGTCAGAGCGTACAGCTTTTGGAAAAACTATAGATCGTTTTCAAGCATTAAGACATCGTCTAGCAGATCATATAACTGATGTGCAAATATGTAAAACGTTTAACTATACAGTTGCAGATAGATTAGGTAAAGGAGAATATGTTGTTAAAGAAGCAACAATGTCTAAGTTAAAGTCTACTAAAGTAGCAGATGACGCTATTTATGACTGTCTTCAGTTTTTAGGAGGTTATGGATACATGGAAGAATATCCATTGGCACGACTATTGCGTGATAGTAGACTAGGACCAATAGGTGGTGGTACCTCTGAAATTTTAAGAGAAATTATCGCTAAAATGGTAATAGATGGAAAGGACTATAAGCCAGCTACATAATATAAAGGTTGCTGTTTTAGCGAAAATTAGTCTTTTAATTATCGCTAAAATGGTAATAGATGGAAAGGACTATAAGCCAGCTACATAATATAAAGGTTGCTGTTTTAGCGAAAATTAGTCTTTTAATTATCGCTAAAATGGTAATATATGGAAAGGACTATAAGCCAGCTACATAATATAAAGGTTGCTGTTTTAGCGAAAATTAGTCTTTTAATTATCGCTAAAATGGTAATAGATGGTAAAGACTATAAGCCAGCTACATAATCTAAAGGTTACTATTTTAGCGAAAATTAGTCTTTTAATTATCGCTAAAATGGTAATAGATGGTAAAGATTATAAGCCAGCTACATAATATAATGGTTACTGTTTTAGCGGAAATTAGTTTTTTAATTATCGCTAAAATGGTAATATTGTTTTAGATTTTAGACAAGCTACATAAACTTATAAATACAATTATTTTAAAATGAAATTTTTAAACATTAAACCAACAGTAATTATAATATTGTTACTGTTTGGATGCTTCTCTTTTGGTCAAACCGAATTAAAAAATAAGGTCGTTGACTTTATGACGATGATGCCAATTGAAAATGCAAGTGTTTATGTACAAAATACAACCATAGGAACAATAACAAATGCCGATGGTAAATTTGTGTTGTTAGTTCCTAAAGAGTTTGAAAACGACTCCATAGTTGTGTCATCAATTGGATTTAAAAGTTTTAAAACTACTGTCGATCAATTTGATAATGATTTTGATATTTTGCTTGAAGAAGATGTCGCGTCTTTAGACGAAATTTTGATAGTTGCAGAAAACAGACCTAAAACAGGTAATGATATTGTACTTCGTGCTTTAGAAAAATTACAAGATAATTTGCCAGAACAACCATATTTACAGAAAGGATTTTTAAGACATAAAGAGCGGAATAAAAAACAGTTTAAGTGGTTAGTTGAAAGTGCAATCACTTTATATGATGACTCCAGTTATGTGTCTGGAGGAAAAGACAATATTAAAATTAATGTTGATCAAGTCAGAAAAAGTTATGACCAACGTGATGTTGATAGTTTGTTTTCGTATTCAACTTACCTAAAATATAATGCTAACGTAAACTTAAGACCAAAAAATTTACGACGTGATACTATTAAAAAAGAATCATTAATAAAATCCATTAAATGGAATGATACGCGTGTTAATGGTTTAGAAAATTTATTTAAAGGAAAACTTAACCTTGTTCGTAATTCAAAAAGCCCTAATGCATTATTTGGTGACAATATTTTAAAAACACATCAATTTAAGTTAGATACTATTCTAGTAGACAACGAAAGAAAAATTTACAAGATTCAAATCAATAAAAGTGAAGATTTTGTAGGTTTAAATACAAAAGGCATTTATAACGAAGGTTATATTGCTGGTGGTTGGATTTATATTTATTGGGATAATTTTGCTGTTAAAAAAATTGAATACCAACTTAAAGCAGGATCTAAAGCTCAAAAAAGTAGAAGTAAAACGTTATTTGATACTCAAATTAATCACAAATTAGTGATCTCTTATACAGAGTATCAAGATAGGATGTATCCTAACTATATTTACTATGAGACTCCTAAATTAGTAAACGTAGGTTATAAACCAACAGGTAAAATTAATAAAGAAGAAGAAGCGCAGTTTAATAAAGAAGAACGTTTTTATTATACAGTACAAGAGATTTTATTTACAGAAATTATTCAAGATCAAGAAAAAGTCGAAACAGCATTACAACAAGATTGGGATCCTGATATTTTTTCAGTTAAACCATATAACAAACAGTTTTGGGATAACTACAACACTTTATTAGAAAGTGAAGAAGATGAAAAATTAATTAATGATCTAACCAAAAGATCATCTTTATATAAGAAAGAGTAAATATTTCAAAAGTATAATAAAATCAAAACAAGCGTGTGATTTTGTGTTTTTGATAAAATTACATGTTTTTTTTAATTATTTGTCAACACGAAAACGTTTTCGTGAAATAAAACGTTTTGTTTTTGATGTGTAATGGATTAGTTTTAGGTATAATCTAATCCCAAATAACATGAAAAAACTAAAATTAATAATTCTGTACGTCTCGATAGTCTTTACTTACAGTTGTAGTAATGATGACGTACTTACAGATTCTGTAAAAGAAAAATCCGTAAACAATACTAGTAGTCAAAGAGCAGGTTTAAAACCCATTGGCTCAGGTGTAATGATGCAAGCTTTTTATTGGGACGTTCCAGCTGGAGGTAATTGGTGGAATACAGTAAAAGCAAAAGTTCAAGATTGGAGTAATGCAGGTATTGACGCTATTTGGTTACCACCTGTATCAAAAGCACAAAATGGTCCATTTTCTATGGGTTATGATCCTTTTGATTATTACGATTTTGGTGAATATGACCAAATGGGAAGTGTTGAAACTAGATTTGGTTCTAAAACAGAACTCGTGTCATTAATAGATTTAGCACACCAAAGTGGACTAAGTGTTATTGCTGATATAGTGATTAATCACAATAGTGGAGGTAATAGCGAAGCAAATCCATATACAGGTGGAAGCACATGGACAGATTTTAATCCACTTTCTGGTAAATTTTACAGATCCGCAACAGATTTTCATCCTAATAATGCACATTCAAACGATTCTGGTGTATTTGGAGGCTTTCCTGATTTGTGTCATAATCAAACCTATGTACAAGATTGGTTATGGAAAAATTCAAATAGTGTCGCTAAATATTACAGAGATGTTATAGGTTTTGATGGTTGGCGTTTTGATTATGTTAAAGGTTTCGAGCCATGGGTAGTTAAGGCTTGGAAAGATGAAGTTGGCGGTTTTTCAGTTGGAGAATATTGGGACAGCAATGTTTCGACATTAGATTGGTGGACAAGTTCTGCAAATGCAAGTGCTTTTGATTTTGCTTGTTATTATAAAATGAAAGATGCTTTTATGGGAAATAATTTAAATGCATTAAATGATAATATGCTTTGGAAACAAAATGCATCTAAAGCAATGACATTTGTTACAAACCATGATACTGACGAGATTATAAATAATAAGATTTTAGCCTATGCTTATATTTTAACACATGAAGGCTATCCAACAATATTCTATAAGGATTATGAAGAGTGGTTAAATAAAGCAAGTCTAAATAACTTAATTTGGATTCATAATAATTTAGCTAGTGGAAGTACTTCTATTTTACATGTAGATAACGATGAATACATCGCTAAACGTAATGGTAATAATTCATCAGGTTTAATCGTTTATATTAATAATTCTGATACTTGGCAAGAAAGATGGGTAGAAACTAATTGGTCAAGTACTACAATAAAAGATTATACGGGACATTCAAGTTGGCAACCAGTAACACAATCTGGTAAGTGGGTTAAAATTCAAGCACCTCCTAAAAGTTATTCTGTTTGGTCAACATTGTAAGTCGTTAAGTTATTTTAAAAATAAAATTGAGAATTTTAAATTAGTTCTTATATTTGCACCTCAAAATTTTAAAAGAGAGGAGGTTAAGACACCATGTTAGTAATACCAATTAAACAAGGAGAAAATATAGAAAGAGCTTTAAAACGCTACAAACGTAAGTTTGATAAAACTGGTACTAGACGAGCTTTACAAGGTCGTAAGCAGTTTTTAAAACCTTCAGTACAAAACAGAGCTAAAGTGCAAAAAGCGCAATACGTTCAATTATTAAGAGATCAAGAAGCAGTATAACTTCTCAGGCATTATAATAATTAAAATCCCACTTTATTTTTAGTGGGATTTTTTCGTTTTACTTGTAGTCAATCACAAAACACTATATTTATAAATATAAAATAGTCTCAATCAATGTTAATTAATGCTTTTATAGACTACTTATTGCTTGAAAAAAAATATTCCAAGCTAACGGTCAATGCTTATAATAAAGATATTCAGTCTTTTTTACTTTTTTTAGAGGAACAAGATGCTTTAAACTCTATTACAGAAGTTAATTATGCACAAATCAGAACGTGGATTATTAATTTAGTAGAAAGTGGCTTAACTAATAGAAGCATAAATAGAAAAGTGTCTGCATTAAATAGTTTTTATAAATTTCTGCTAAAAATAGAAGAAGTAAAAGTTAATCCGCTTTCAAAACATAAAGCATTAAAAACAAGTAAAAAACTTCAAATACCATTTTCTGAAAAAGAAATCGAAACAGTTTTAGATAAAATTAATTTGGCTTCAGGATTTGAAGGCTTAAGAAATAAATTAATTATTGAATTGTTTTATTCAACAGGAATAAGACGTATTGAGTTAATAAATATTAAATTAAGTGATGTAGATTTAGAAAATAAAACCATCAAAATTTTAGGTAAACGAAACAAAGAAAGGTTAATTCCACTATTAAATTCTGTAATTAACAGTATTCAAAAGTATCTTGAAGTTAGAAAAAAACTAGAATTAATAGATGATGATCAATATTTATTTCTAACCAAAAAAGGAGTTAAAATATACGAAACACTTGTTTACAGGATTATAAATGATTATTTTAGTATAGCCTCAAGTAAGGTGAAAAAAAGTCCACACATACTTAGACATTCATTTGCAACACATCTATTAAATCAAGGAGCAGAGCTAAATGCAGTTAAAGAGTTATTAGGGCATTCAAGTTTAGCAGCAACACAAGTCTATACACACAATAGTATAGAGCAATTAAAAAAAGTCTACGCTAAAAGCCATCCAAGAAGTAAAAAATAAATGTTTAACCACAAAAAAGTAAATTATGAAGGTAAACACACAAGCAATCAATTTTAATGCAGAACCTCAGTTATTAGAGTTTATTCAAAAAAAAATGAATAAGCTAGAATTGTATTATGATAAAGTCATTCAGTCTGAAGTATATCTTAAAGTTGAAAAAAGAAGTAACAAGCTTAATAAAATCTTTGAAGCTAAGATAAATATACCAGGAGATAGTTTAGTAGTTAAAAAACAATGTAAGTCTTTTGAAGAGGGTACAGGCATAGCAATTGCTTCACTTCAACGTCAATTAAAAAAGCGAAAAGAAAAAATTAGAGAAAATTTTTAAAATATTTTAAAAAAATGTTTTGAATAATTAAATAAATATTTACATTTGCAGTCCGTTAGAAATAGCGGGCTTTTTTTAGAAGTAAAAATAGCAAAAAAAGCCGATGTAGCTCAGCTGGCTAGAGCAGCTGATTTGTAATCAGCAGGTCGTGGGTTCGAGTCCCTCCATCGGCTCAAAAAAATAAGGTTAAAATAAAAAAAATGTTTTAATTTTGTTTAAGTTCTTTAATAGAGTGATAAGTTTAAAATAGGGGAGATACTCAAGCGGCCAACGAGGGCAGACTGTAAATCTGCTGACTACGTCTTCGCAGGTTCGAATCCTGCTCTCCCCACTTTTTTTAAAAGTGATTTTAAACAAAAGGATTTTAAATAATTGCGAGAGTAGCTCAGTTGGTAGAGCGTCAGCCTTCCAAGCTGAATGTCGCCGGTTCGAACCCGGTCTCTCGCTCTAATATTTAAGCCGGTGTAGCTCAGGGGTAGAGCGTTTCCTTGGTAAGGAAGAGGTCACGGGTTCAATTCCCGTCATTGGCTCAATTTAAAGACGATAAGTAAGAATACACTAATATTATTATATAACTAAGATTAAATTATTAAAACATGGCAAAGGCAACTTTCGATCGTTCAAAACCACACTTAAATATTGGTACAATTGGACACGTAGATCACGGTAAAACAACTTTAACTGCTGCTATTACTAAAGTATTAGCTGATGCAGGTTTATCAGAAGCAAGAGATTTCGATACTATCGATAACGCTCCTGAAGAAAAAGAAAGAGGTATTACAATTAATACTTCACACGTAGAATATCAAACAGCTAATCGTCACTATGCACACGTTGACTGTCCAGGTCACGCCGATTACGTAAAAAACATGGTAACAGGTGCTGCTCAAATGGATGGTGCAATCTTAGTAGTAGCTGCGACAGATGGGCCAATGCCACAAACTCGTGAGCACATCTTATTAGGTCGTCAGGTTGGTATCCCAAGAATCGTAGTATTCTTAAACAAAGTGGATATGGTTGATGATGAAGAATTGCTTGAATTAGTAGATATGGAAGTTAGAGAATTACTTTCTTTCTATGAGTATGATGGTGATAATGGACCTGTAGTGTCAGGTTCTGCATTAGGAGCTTTAAATGGTGAGCAAAAATGGGTTGATACTGTTATGGAATTAATGGCAGCTGTTGATGCATGGATTGAAGAGCCAGTTCGTGATATGGACAAGCCTTTCTTAATGCCTATTGAAGATGTATTCTCTATTACAGGTCGTGGTACAGTAGCAACTGGACGTATCGAAACTGGTGTAGCTAATACAGGAGATCCTGTTGAGATAATTGGTATGGGAGCTGAAAAGTTAACATCTACAATTACAGGGATTGAGATGTTCCGTCAAATATTAGATAGAGGAGAAGCTGGAGATAATGCTGGTATCTTATTAAGAGGTATTGAGAAGTCTCAAATCTCAAGAGGTATGGTTATTACTAAACCAGGTTCTGTAACACCTCACGCTAAATTTAAAGCAGAGGTTTATATTCTTAAAAAAGAAGAAGGTGGACGTCACACTCCATTCCATAATAACTACCGTCCTCAGTTTTACGTACGTACAACTGATGTAACAGGAAACATTGCTTTACCTGATGGAGTAGAAATGGTTATGCCTGGAGATAACTTAACAATTACTGTTGAGCTTATTAACACAATTGCAATGAATGTTGGACTACGTTTCGCTATACGTGAAGGTGGTAGAACTGTAGGTGCAGGTCAGGTAACTGAAATTTTAGACTAAATTATAGTTTATAAAATATAAAATTAAGGCGCTTTGTTTTCAAAGTGCCTTGATTTATATTTACGGGTTTAGCTCAGTTGGTAGAGCACTGGTCTCCAAAACCAGGTGTCGGGAGTTCGAGTCTCTCAACCCGTGCAAATTAAAACAAGTTGTATTTTGCTTGTTTTGAAATAGTATAATTGTCTTCTTTCAAAAAGAAGATGTTAAATGAACAATATGGCTGGAATAGTAAATTATATAAAAGAATCATTCGGTGAGTTAAAGAATAATGTGACTTGGACACCTTGGTCAGAAGCACAAAGTTTAACAATCTTAGTGGCTGTTTTTTCAATTATTTTCTCTTTAGCAATTTGGGGAATTGATACTGTTTTTAGTAAAGTTATTAGTTTATATTTTAATCTTATAACAGGATAGGTTTTTATGGCTGAAGTTGGAGAAAAAAAATGGTACGTAGTTAGAGCTGTAAGTGGTCAAGAAAATAAAATTAAAACTTATATCGAAAACGAGATTGCTAGATTAGGTATGCAAGATTATGTTGAGCAAGTTTTAGTGCCAACAGAAAACGTTGTTCAAATTCGTAATGGTAAAAAAATCAATAAAGAAAAAGTATACTTTAGTGGTTATATCATGATTAAAGCTAATCTTACTGGTGAAGTACCTCATATAATTAGATCAATTACAAATGTAATTGGTTTTTTAGGTGCTACTAAAGGTGGTGATCCTTTACCTTTAAGACAATCTGAAGTTAACAGAATGTTAGGTAAAGTTGATGAGCTATCAGTTGATGCTGATGTAAATGTAGCTATACCATATACAAAAGGAGAAACTGTTAAAGTTATCGATGGACCTTTTAATGGTTTTGACGGAACTATTGAAAACATTAATGAAGAAAAACGTAAGTTAGAAGTAATGGTTAAGATTTTTGGAAGAAAAACACCATTAGAGTTAAGTTACATGCAAGTAGAAAAAATATAATAAGTGTTACACTAATATATGTTGGTTAAGCTTCCACTTAACTAAAAACATCAAATTAATTTATTTAAAATGGCAAAAGAACTAGGAAAAGTAGTTAAACTACAAGTTAGGGGAGGTGCAGCGAATCCTTCGCCACCGGTTGGACCCGCTCTAGGTGCTGCAGGAGTAAATATCATGGAGTTTTGTAAGCAATTTAATGCTAGAACTCAAGATAAAGCTGGTAAAGTTTTACCAGTGGTGATTTCTGTTTACAAAGACAAATCATTTGACTTTGTAATTAAGACTCCACCTGCTGCTGTACAGTTATTAGAAGCGGCCAAAGTAAAGAAAGGTTCGGGAGAACCACACGTAAAGAAAGTTGCAAAAGTTTCTTGGGATCAAATCAAAACTATTGCTGAAGACAAAATGGTAGATTTAAACGCATTTACTATAGATTCTGCAATGAAGATGATTGCTGGTACTGCAAGATCTATGGGTATAACTGTTAAAGGTGGTGATGCACCAAATTAACCTAAAAAGATTTTAAAAATGGCAAGATTAACAAGAAAACAAAAAGAAGCTGTAGCAAAAATTGAAAAGGATAAAGTATATTCTTTACAAGATGCTTCAGCATTAGTAAAAGAAATAACTAATACTAAGTTTGACGCATCAGTTGATTTAGCAATTCGTTTAGGGGTTGACCCAAGAAAAGCTAATCAAATGGTTAGAGGTGTTGTATCTCTTCCTCATGGAACTGGTAAGGACACTAAAGTATTAGCATTAGTAACTCCAGATAAAGAAGCAGAAGCTAAAGAAGCTGGTGCTGATTATGTAGGTTTAGATGAGTACCTAGATAAAATCAAGAGCGGTTGGACAGATGTAGATGTAATCATTACTATGCCTAGCGTTATGGGTAAATTAGGTCCTTTAGGTCGTGTATTAGGTCCTCGTGGTTTAATGCCTAACCCTAAGACTGGTACTGTAACAATGGATGTTGCAAAAGCTGTTACTGAGGTTAAAGCTGGTAAAATTGACTTTAAAGTTGATAAAACTGGTATCGTTCACGCTTCAATTGGAAAAGCATCTTTTAGTGCTGATAAAATTCAAGATAACGCAAACGAATTATTAACAACAATTATGAAACTTAAACCGACAACTGCAAAGGGAGTTTATGTAAAAAGCATTTTTATGTCTTCTACAATGAGTCCTAGTATAGCTGTTGATACTAAAATAGGTTAAGTAGTTAAAAACTTTATATTATGACAAGAGAAGATAAATCACAAGTAATTAAAGACTTAACTGCACAATTAGCTGACAATTCTAATATCTACATAGCAGATATATCAGGTTTAAACGCAGGAACTACATCAGACTTACGTCGTGCTTGTTTTAAAGCAAACATACAGTTATCTGTTGTAAAAAATACATTACTTGAAAAAGCGATGGAAGCCTCTGATAGAGATTTCGGAGATTTACCATCTGTATTAAAAGGAAATACATCTGTGATGTATTCTGAAACTGGAAATGCTCCAGCTAAATTAATTAAAGCTTTCAGAAAAAAATCTGAAAAGCCTTTATTAAAAGGTGCTTTTATTGAAGAAGCTGTTTATTTAGGAGATAACCAGTTAGATATGTTAGTGGACATCAAGTCTAGAGAAGAGTTAATTGGTGATATCATTGGATTATTACAATCACCAGCTAAAAACGTTGTTTCAGCTCTTAAATCTAGTGGAGGAACACTTTCAGGTATCTTAAAAACATTATCTCAAAAAGAGGGATAATTTTAAAAGAACGCACTTTTACAATTATATATTATTAAAAAATTATTAAAACGATAGAAAATGGCAGATTTAAAAGATTTCGCAGAACAATTAGTTAACCTTACTGTAAAAGAAGTAAATGAGTTAGCTACTATTTTAAAAGATGAATATGGTATCGAGCCTGCAGCTGCTGCTGTAGCTGTTGCAGCTGGTCCTGCTGCAGGAGGTGATGCTGCTGAAGAGCAAACTGAATTTGATGTTATATTAAAAGCAGCTGGTGGTTCTAAATTAGCAGTAGTTAAATTAGTTAAAGAATTAACTGGTTTAGGTTTAAAAGAAGCTAAAGGATTAGTTGATGGAGCACCAAGCCCAATTAAAGAAGCAGTGTCTAAAGACGAAGCTGAAGCTTTAAAAACTTCATTAGAAGAAGCAGGAGCAGAGGTTGAGCTTAAGTAAGCTTACCACATAATTTTACAAAGGTTTAGGTCTGAAGCATACGCTTTACGACCTAAACCATTTGTCGTATATAGTGATTAGCTATATAAAATAATATTTTTTTAATCAAAATTTCGTCCATTGATGTTAGTAACACAAGCTGAAAGATTAAATTTCTCGTCTATAATAAATAGAACAGAGTACCCAGATTTCATGGATATTCAGATTAAATCCTTTCAGGATTTTTTCCAGTTAGAAACAAAATCTGAAGAAAGAGGTGATGAAGGTTTATATAATACCTTCATGGAAAACTTTCCTATTACAGACACACGTAATCAATTCGTTTTAGAATTTTTAGATTACTTTATTGATCCACCAAGATACGCTATTGAAGAATGTATTGAAAGAGGACTAACCTATAGCGTTCCGCTAAAAGCAAGGTTAAAGTTATATTGTACAGACCCTGAACATGAGGATTTCGAGACCATTGTCCAGGATGTGTATTTAGGAACTATACCTTACATGACTCCTTCAGGTACTTTTTGTATTAACGGAGCAGAACGTGTAGTAGTATCTCAATTACATAGATCTCCAGGTGTCTTTTTTGGACAGTCTTTCCATGCAAATGGAACTAAATTATATTCAGCTAGAGTTATTCCTTTTAAAGGATCATGGATAGAATTCGCTACAGATATTAACCAAGTAATGTATGCTTACATTGATAGAAAGAAAAAGTTACCTGTAACTACTCTTTTTAGAGCTATTGGTTTTGAGCGTGATAAAGACATATTAGAAATTTTTGATCTTGCTGAAGAAGTTAAAGTTTCTAAATCAGGTCTTAAAAAAATTATTGGTCGTAAACTTGCTGCACGTGTACTTAACACATGGCATGAAGATTTCGTTGATGAGGATACAGGTGAAGTTGTATCTATTGAACGTAACGAAATTGTTTTAGATCGTGATACAGAATTAGATAAAGAAAATATTGAAGAAATTCTTGAAATTGATGTGAAAACTATCCTTATTCACAAGGAAACTGCACAACAAGGAGATTACGCAATTATACATAATACACTTCAAAAAGATCCAACAAACTCTGAAAAAGAAGCTGTAGAACATATTTACCGTCAACTACGTAATGCTGAGCCGCCAGATGAAGAAACTGCACGTGGTATTATTGACAAATTATTCTTTAGTGACCAACGTTACTCTCTTGGAGAAGTAGGTCGTTATAGAATGAACAAAAAATTACAATTAGATATCGGAATGGATAAGCAAGTGCTTACTAAAGAAGATATCATTACTATAATAAAATACTTAATCGAGCTTATTAATTCTAAAGCAGAGATTGATGATATTGATCACTTATCTAACCGTCGTGTACGTACAGTAGGAGAACAGTTATCATCTCAGTTTGGTGTTGGTCTTGCTCGTATGGCACGTACTATTCGTGAGCGTATGAATGTTCGTGATAATGAGGTTTTTACACCTATTGACTTAATTAATGCTAAGACGTTGTCGTCAGTAATTAATTCTTTCTTTGGTACAAACCAGTTGTCTCAGTTTATGGATCAAACTAATCCATTAGCCGAGATTACACACAAACGTCGTTTATCTGCATTAGGACCTGGAGGTTTATCTAGAGAAAGAGCAGGATTTGAGGTTCGAGATGTTCACTATACTCACTATGGAAGGCTTTGTCCAATTGAAACTCCTGAGGGACCAAACATTGGATTAATATCTTCATTATCTGTATACGCTAAGGTAAATTCAATGGGATTCATTGAAACTCCTTATAGAAAAGTTACAGATGGTGTTGTTGATATTAAAAGTGCTCCAACATATTTAAGTGCTGAAGAAGAAGAAGAAAAATTAATCGCTCAAGCAACTGTAAAAGTTGATAAAGATGGTAAAATTTTACATGATAAGGTAATTGCTAGAATGGAAGGTGACTTCCCAGTAATGGATCCAAAAGACATTCATTATACAGATGTTGCACCAAATCAAATTTCATCTATATCAGCGTCATTAATTCCTTTCTTAGAACATGATGATGCCAACCGTGCATTGATGGGATCTAACATGATGCGTCAGGCAGTACCTTTATTACGTCCTCAAGCTCCTATCGTTGGAACTGGATTAGAAAGACAAGTAGCATCAGATTCTCGTGTTTTAATTAATGCAGAAGGAGAAGGTGTGGTACAATACGTTGATGCAAACGAAATCGTAATTAAATACGAAAGAACTGATGACGAAGCTAAAGTAAGTTTTGATAGTGATATTAAGACTTATCCATTAGTTAAATTTAGAAAAACGAACCAAGGTACTTCTATAAACCTTAAACCTATCGTTAAAAAAGGTGATAAAGTATCTAAAGGTCAAGTGCTATCTGAAGGTTATGCCACTCAAAAAGGTGAATTAGCTTTAGGTAGAAACATGAAAGTAGCCTTCATGCCTTGGAAAGGGTATAACTTTGAGGATGCGATTGTGATTTCTGAAAAAGTTGTTCGTGAAGATATTTTTACTTCTATACATATTGACGAATATTCTCTTGATGTAAGAGATACAAAATTAGGTAACGAAGAGTTAACTAATGATATTCCAAACGTTTCGGAAGAGGCTACAAAAGACCTTGATGAAAACGGTATGATCCGTATTGGAGCAGAAGTTAAACCTGGTGATATATTAATTGGTAAAATTACTCCTAAAGGAGAATCTGATCCAACACCAGAAGAAAAACTTTTACGTGCCATTTTTGGAGATAAAGCAGGAGATGTTAAAGATGCTTCATTAAAAGCTTCTCCATCATTACATGGTGTTGTTATTAATAAAAAATTATTTTCTAGAGCAGTAAAAGATAAAAGAAAGAGAGCTCAGGATAAAGAAGATATTAATAAGTTAGAGAATTTATATTATACTAAATTTGATGAATTACAGTCTGTATTAGTTGAAAAACTTTTCACTATTGTAAACGGTAAAACATCTCAAGGTATTTATAATGATTTAGGTGAAGAAGTATTACCAAAAGGTAAAAAATTCACTTTAAAAATGTTAAATGCTGTTGATGATTATACCCACTTAACTGGTGGTACATGGACAACAGATGACCATACTAACAAATTAGTTGCAGATTTAATTCACAACTACAAGATTAAAGAAAACGATTTACAAGGGTCTCTTAGACGTGAGAAGTTTACTATATCAGTAGGAGATGAGTTACCAGCAGGTATTATTAAATTAGCTAAAGTTTACATCGCTAAAAAACGTAAGTTAAAAGTTGGTGATAAAATGGCAGGACGACATGGTAACAAAGGTATTGTTGCACGTATTGTACGTCAAGAAGATATGCCTTTCTTAGAAGATGGAACTCCAGTTGATATTGTATTAAATCCATTAGGTGTACCATCTCGTATGAACATCGGACAGATTTATGAAACCGTTTTAGGTTGGGCTGGACAAGACTTAGGTCGTACTTATGCTACTCCAATTTTTGATGGTGCAACAATAGATCAAATTAACGAGTTAACTGATGAAGCTGGTATCCCTAGATATGGTCATACATATTTATATGATGGTGGAACAGGAGATCGTTTTGACCAACCTGCAACAGTAGGAGTTATCTACATGCTTAAATTAGGGCACATGGTAGATGATAAGATGCACGCTCGTTCAATAGGACCATATTCATTAATTACTCAACAACCTTTAGGTGGTAAAGCACAATTTGGAGGTCAACGTTTTGGAGAAATGGAAGTTTGGGCACTAGAGGCTTATGGAGCATCAGCAACGTTAAGAGAAATCTTAACTGTAAAATCTGATGACGTAGTTGGTAGAGCTAAAACTTACGAAGCTATTGTTAAAGGAGAACCAATGCCAGAACCTGGATTACCAGAATCTTTCAACGTATTAATGCACGAATTGAAAGGATTAGGATTAGACATTAGATTAGAAGAATAATTTTAAGTGAGTCGAGCAGTTTTAACTTAAACCTTAAAACTGCTTTACAAACTGAACACTATAAGAATTATGGCAAAAAAACAAGATAAGAATACAGTACAGAGGTTTAATAAAATCTCTATTGGTTTAGCATCACCAGAGTCTATTTTAGCAGAGTCTAGAGGTGAAGTTTTAAAACCAGAAACTATCAATTATCGTACACATAAACCAGAACGTGATGGTTTATTCTGTGAGCGTATTTTTGGTCCTGTAAAGGATTATGAATGTGCTTGTGGTAAATATAAGCGTATTAGATATAAAGGTATCGTTTGCGACCGTTGTGGAGTTGAAGTAACAGAAAAGAAAGTACGTCGTGACAGAGTTGGACATATTAATTTAGTTGTGCCAGTAGCACACATTTGGTATTTCCGTTCTTTACCTAACAAAATAGGATACTTATTAGGATTACCATCTAAGAAATTAGATATGATTATCTACTACGAACGTTATGTAGTAATCCAACCAGGTAATGCTAAAAATGAAGAAGGTGAACCTTTACAAAAATTAGACTTTTTAACTGAAGAAGAATACCTAAATATTTTAGAAACGCTTCCTCAAGATAACCAATATTTAGATGACACTGACCCAAGCAAGTTTGTTGCTAAAATGGGAGCTGAGTGTTTAATTGATTTATTAGCAAGAATTGACCTTGATGCGTTATCTTACGAGTTACGTCACAAAGCTAATACTGAAACATCTAAACAACGTAAAACGGAAGCTTTAAAGCGTTTACAAGTTGTTGAAGCTTTACGTGAGTCTAATGAGAATAGAGAGAATCGTCCAGAATGGATGATCATGAAAGTAGTGCCAATTATTCCGCCAGAATTAAGACCTTTAGTGCCTTTAGATGGCGGACGTTTTGCAACTTCAGATTTAAATGATTTATACCGTCGTGTTATTATTCGTAATAACCGTTTAAAGCGTTTAGTAGAAATTAAAGCACCAGAAGTTATCTTACGTAATGAGAAACGTATGTTACAAGAATCAGTAGATTCATTATTTGATAACACACGTAAGTCTTCTGCTGTAAAAACAGATTCTAACAGACCATTAAAGTCATTATCAGATTCACTTAAAGGTAAGCAAGGACGTTTCCGTCAAAACTTACTTGGTAAGCGTGTTGACTATTCTGCACGTTCTGTAATTGTTGTTGGACCAGAACTTAAATTATTTGAGTGTGGTTTACCAAAAAATATGGCTGCAGAGCTTTACAAACCTTTTGTAATTAGAAAATTAATTGAAAGAGGTATTGTTAAGACAGTAAAATCTGCAAAGAAAATTATAGACAAAAGAGAACCAGTTGTTTGGGATATATTAGAGAATGTTTTAAAAGGACACCCAGTTCTTTTAAATCGTGCTCCTACGTTACACAGACTTGGTATTCAAGCGTTTCAACCTAAGTTAATAGAAGGAAAAGCAATACAATTACACCCATTAGTATGTACTGCATTTAATGCCGATTTTGATGGAGACCAAATGGCTGTCCACTTACCATTAGGACCTGAAGCGATTTTAGAATGTCAATTATTATTATTGGCATCTCACAATATATTAAATCCAGCAAATGGATCTCCAGTAACGGTACCTTCTCAGGATATGGTACTTGGTCTTTACTACATGACTAAGCACAGATATTCTACTCCAGAAGTACCAGTTAGAGGAGAAGGATTAACTTTTTACTCTGCTGAAGAGGTAACAATTGCTTACAACGAAAAAAGAGTAGAATTAAATGCTGGTATCAAAGTAAGAACAAAAGATTTCAATGAAGCTGGTGAGTTAGTTTACCAAATTATTGAAACTACTGTTGGACGTGTATTATTTAACGAAAAAGTACCAGCAGCAGCAGGTTATATTAACCAGGTATTAACTAAAAAATCTTTAAGAGATATTATTGGTAATATCTTAAAAGTAACTAGTGTACCTGAAACTGCAGCATTTTTAGATGAAATTAAAACTTTAGGATATAACTTTGCCTTTAGAGGTGGTTTATCATTTAGTTTAGGAGATATTATTATCCCACCAGAAAAGCAATCAATGATTGATGCTGCAAATACTAAAGTAGATGGTATTACTGGTAACTATAACATGGGATTAATTACCAATAACGAACGTTATAACCAAGTTATTGATATTTGGACTTCAACAAATGCAGAATTGACAGAACTGTCAATGAAACGTATTAGAGAAGATCAACAAGGATTCAATTCGGTATTTATGATGCTTGATTCTGGAGCTCGTGGATCTAAAGAACAGATTCGTCAGTTAACAGGAATGCGTGGATTAATGGCTAAGCCTAAAAAATCTACAGCAGGAGGAGGATCTATTATTGAAAACCCGATTTTATCTAACTTTAAGGAAGGTCTTTCAATTTTAGAATACTTTATATCAACTCACGGAGCTCGTAAAGGATTAGCCGATACAGCACTTAAAACTGCCGATGCAGGTTATTTAACACGTCGTTTAGTTGATGTTTCTCAAGATGTAATTGTAAACAGTGAAGACTGTGGTACATTAAGAGGTGTTGAAGTAAGAGCTTTAAAGAAAAATGATGAAGTAGTTGAAAAACTTGAAGCACGTATTGTTGGTCGTATTTCATTAAACGATGTTTACGATCCTTTAACTGAAGAGGTTTTAGCTGAAGCAGGTCAATTAATTGATGAAGTAGTAGCTGCAAGAATTGAAAATTCACCAATTGAAGCTGTAGAAGTACGTTCACCATTATCATGTGAAGCTAAAAAAGGAATTTGTGTTCAATGTTACGGTCGTAACCTAGCTACCAATAAAATGGTACAACGTGGTGAAGCTGTAGGTGTTGTTGCTGCACAGTCTATTGGAGAACCAGGTACACAGTTAACACTACGTACTTTCCACGTAGGAGGTATTGCAGGTAACATTTCAGAAGAAAATAAATTAGTAGCTAAGTTTGATGGAGTTGCAGAAATCGAAGATCTTAAAACTGTAAAAGGTTTAGATAACGATGGAAAAGAAGTAGATGTAGTTATCTCTCGTACTTCAGAACTTAAGTTAGTAGATAAAAAGACAGGTATTACTTTAAGTACTAATAATATTCCTTATGGTTCTCACGTTTTTGTTAAAAACGGAGATAAACTAAAAGCAGACGATGTTGTTTGTTCTTGGGATCCATATAACGGAGTTATTATTTCAGAATTTGCTGGAAAAGTTAGATATGAAAATATCGAACAAGGTATAACTTATCAAGTTGAAATTGATGAGCAAACAGGTTTCCAAGAAAAAGTAATTTCTGAATCTAGAAACAAAAAGTTAATTCCAACACTTATTGTAGAAGATGGTAAAGGTGAAGCAATTCGTTCTTACAACTTACCAGTAGGTGCACACATAATGATTGATGATGGAGATAAGGTTGAAGTTGGTAAAATCTTAGTTAAAATTCCACGTAAGTCTGCTAAAGCAGGAGATATTACAGGAGGTTTACCACGTGTAACAGAATTATTTGAAGCACGTAACCCTTCTAACCCAGCAGTTGTTAGTGCTATTGATGGTGTTGTTTCTTTTGGAAAAATAAAAAGAGGTAATCGTGAGATTATTGTAGAATCTAAGTTAGGTGAAATTAAAAAATATCTAGTTAAGTTATCTAGTCAAATCTTAGTTCAAGAAAATGACTTTATCAAAGCTGGTATGCCATTATCTGACGGTTCTGTAACACCAAATGATATCTTAAATATTAAAGGACCATCTGCTGTACAACAGTACTTAGTTAACGAGGTACAAGAAGTATATCGTTTACAAGGTGTGAAAATTAATGATAAGCATTTTGAGGTTGTTGTAAGACAAATGATGCGTAAAGTAAGAATTATTGATTCTGGAGATACTATTTTCCTTGAAGATCAATTAGCTCATAAATCTGATTTCATTGAAGAAAATGACAATATTTTCGGAATGAAAGTGGTTGAAAACGCTGGAGATTCTTCAAACTTAAAAGAAGGTCAGATCATATCTGCTTTCCAATTAAGAGATGAAAATTCAATCTTACGTCGTGAAGATAAACAACTTGTAGAAGCAAGAGACGCACAGCCAGCAACAGCTACGCCAATCTTACAAGGTATTACAAGAGCATCATTACAAACTAAGTCATTTATATCGGCAGCATCATTCCAGGAAACTACTAAAGTTCTTAATGAAGCAGCGGTAAGTGGTAAAGTAGATACACTTGAAGGACTTAAAGAAAACGTTATTGTAGGTCATCGTATACCAGCAGGTACAGGTATGCGTGCGTATGAAAACATAATTGTAGGTTCTAAAGAAGAATTTGACCAAATGATGAAAGCTAAACAAGAAGTTAATTATAACTAATTTTAGTTTCATAGATTAAATTCTATATCATAATAATTAAAAGAATCCTGCTTACATGCAGGATTCTTCGTTTAAAACATAAATTAAATGTCAGATATTAAAGATAATAAAACAAAACAAGGTCAAATTAATATTGAATTAGATGAAAAAATTGCAGAAGGGATTTATTCCAATCTTGCCATAATTAATCATTCAGTATCAGAATTTGTTGTGGATTTTGTTAGCATAATGCCAGGTACGCCTAAAAGTAAAGTTAAGTCAAGAATTATTTTGACGCCTCAACATGCTAAACGATTAATGAAAGCTTTAAGTGAAAATGTAAATCGTTTTGAAAAAGCTCATGGTGAAATTAAGGATTATGAACAACCACCAATTCCTTTAAATTTTGGTCCAACTGGTCAAGCATAAAAAAAACCTCTTTATAATTTTTATAAAGAGGTTTTTTATTAAATACTAATTTAATAGTAATTAGTAATTGAAAGATTAATATTAATAGTTTTTTTTTATAATTTCTATTTCAGAAGCTTATTTATATAGTCTTTTAAAGTTAAAATAAAATGTTTGCTTATCGTTTTATAGATTATTATTAAAAAGTTCTTTAAAAGCTCTTAAAATAATTATTTATTCATATTCTGATACATAATGAAATTTAATACTAGGATATTTCTGTTGAGTCATTTGTAACGAAAAAGCTGAATCTGCTAAAAAAACTAATTGACCTCTTTTGTCTTTTGCTAAAAACCTTTGTTTTACTCTTAAAAACTCTTTGTATTCATCATTTTTTTTGTCTGTAGGCTCAATCCAACAAGCTTTGTATACATTTAAGTTTTCGTATGTACATTTTGCTCCATATTCATGTTCTAATCTATACTGTATAACTTCATATTGTAGAGCTCCAACAGTACCAATAACTTTTCGTCCATTTAATTCAAGCGTAAAAAGTTGTGCTACACCTTCATCCATTAATTGGTCTATACCTTTATATAATTGTTTAGATTTTAGTGGATCAGCATTATTAATATATCTGAAATGTTCTGGTGAAAAGCTTGGTATCCCTTTGTAATTCAGTATCTCACCTTCAGTAAGTGTATCTCCAATTTTAAAAGTTCCTGTATCTTGTAAGCCTACAATATCTCCAGGGTATGAAATGTCTACTATTTCTTTCTTTTCAGCAAAAAAAGCATTTGGGCTAGAAAATTTCACTTTTTTATTATGTCTAACATGTAGATATTGAGTGTTTCGTTTAAACTCACCTGAAACAATTTTAATAAACGCTAATCTGTTTCGGTGATTAGGATCCATGTTAGCGTGTATCTTAAATACAAATCCAGAAAATTTATCTTCTTCAGGTTTGACTAAACGCTCTTCACTATGTTTAGGTCGTGGTTTAGGTGCAATTTCAACAAAACAATCTAATAATTCTCTTACTCCAAAACTATTTAATGCAGATCCAAAAAATACAGGTTGTAACTCTCCTTTTAAATACTCTTCATTTGTAAATTCAGGATAAATTCCATCAACTAATTCTATTTCTTCACGTAATGTTTCTGCAGCTTTGTCACCTATTAAAGTGTTTAATTCATTACTGTTTAAATCACTAATTTCTATTGTGTCTTCTATATTTTTACGACTATCACCACTAAATAAGTTAATGTTTTTCTCCCAAATATTGTAAATACCTTTGAAGTCATAACCCATTCCTATAGGAAAACTTAGTGGTGTTACTTTTAATTTTAGTTTCTGTTCTATTTCATCAAGTAATTCAAAAGCATCTTTACCTTCTCTATCCATTTTATTGATGAAAACAATCATAGGTATATTACGCATTCTACAAACTTCAACTAATTTTTCAGTTTGTTCCTCAACCCCTTTTGCAACATCAATAACAACTATTACACTGTCAACAGCAGTTAATGTTCTAAATGTATCCTCTGCAAAATCTTTGTGACCAGGAGTGTCTAAAATATTGATTTTTATTCCATTATATTCAAAAGCCAATACAGAGGTTGCAACAGATATACCACGTTGACGTTCTATTTCCATAAAGTCACTTGTAGCTCCCTTTTTTATTTTGTTACTTTTTACAGCTCCAGCTTCATTAATTGCTCCTCCAAACAGTAAAAGTTTTTCGGTTAATGTTGTTTTTCCTGCATCTGGATGTGATATAATTCCAAATGTTCTTCTTCTTTGTATTTCTTCTAAAAATTTCATTAAAATCAATTTGTGCAAATATAAAATATAAAAGTTTTAAGGTTGGTTAATCTTGATTAGTTTTATCCTTTCTACAGTTAATAATTGGAATTTTAGTTTTATTTTTTTTCAATTTAATACTCATATTTTTTTTACAGTTTTACAATGATTTTTGTGTGTATTTTCCTCTTCCAATGGTCGGAATTTCCGATGAATTAATCAATTAGTTTGTTTAAAAAAAAAACAAACGCTTAAACGTTTTTTTTTGTTTTTAATCTATGATTATTTACTATTATTGAATGATTTTATTTGTTTTTTGTTTGATTTTTATTCGTGTTTATCAACGTTATATTTGACACTTTAACGAAAATCAACACTTTTAAGTGTCTAACTCAACCCTAAACTTAATCTATGTTATATTTTCGCTGTGCGGTTTTTACCACAGCAATAAAAGCCCTGCATTAAAATTTAGAAAAAAAATCAATTCTCTCATTATGAAAATTTCTAATCGATTATTATTGAATACTTCTGTATTCAATAAATCTTTATTGGTTATATTAATTACTTTTTTTTCAGTGATTAATACTTTTGGTCAATCTACTTTAGATTGGTCTACAGCAAATTGGACTCCTGGTGCAACTACCGGAACTATTCCTTTTACGACACCTGTTGGATATGATCCAGTTTCTGTAACTATTACTTCAAGTTTAAACCCTTCAGATGGTGTTTATTATGATAACCCTTCTCAGGGTACATTTCCTCAAATAGATTATGTTGGTAGTGAATTTGGAGGTATAGATGATTTGGGTATTGCTATCGATCCTGCTAATAATGGAAGGGTTAATCAAGATTCTCCAGTTACTATAGACTTAGTTTTCAGCGCACCTGTAACAGGTGTTAGTTTTATAATATCTGATATTGATCAAAATCAAAATAGAGTTGATGAAATATTCATTACAAGTAATGATGGTGATCCCGTGTCTATAACAATAGTAGATCCTGCTAATACTGAAATTGATACAGTTACAAATAATACAATTCGATCTGCTTCTACTAGAGGAGTTTCTCAGGATGATGATAATGGCTCTGCTGTTATAGATTTTGGGTCAAAAGTAATCACTAGCATACAAGTTGTTTATACTGATTTTGGTAATACTGGAGGTGTTAGAGGAGTTGGTTTTTTTGGTGGTTTTGAGGTTAGAGCAGCATCTAATATTGAAGCTGTAAATGATCAAGGTAATACAGTAGTAGAAGGCGTTGGTGGTCAAGTTATAAATAACGTTTTAAATAATGATGTATTTCAAACAGGTTCTCCTTCTTTGTCAGATGTTACTTTAACTCAGGTAAGTTCTACTGACTCAGGGATTACTTTAAATACTTCTACTGGTGCAGTTTCTGTATCAGCATCTGTTGAAGCAGGTGTCTATGTTTTAGAATATCAAATATGTGAAACAATTAATCCCACAAACTGTGATACAGCAAAAGTAACTGTTGTTGTGTTAAATGATGCAGATGAAGATGGTGTAGCTGATAATGATGATTTAGATGATGATAATGATGGGATTTTAGATGTTAATGAAGGTTTTGAGTGTGCTTCAGACTTTATTGATTTAGGACGTACTTTCAGTAATAATACTTCAAATCCTTTTTTTGTAACTGATATTTACTCATATAATGGTGTAACTGTAGATGCTTCATTCGAGTTGCAAGGTTCAGCTACTTGGAATTCAGGAGTTAGTAGTCAAAATAATGCAGGTGTTTCAGGTGCTTATGTTAATACTCAGCCTAATAATACTGGTTTTTATTCTGGAGATGTAGGTGTATATACTTATACTTTTTCAGAACCAGTATACAATGTTGAATTTAAATTTGGTGGATTGGATTTTTCTGATGTAGCTGAATTTAATGCTTTAAATGGAAGTGATGATGTACCTGTTCTCTTAACAGATATAAATTTGGGAGCTAATGGTGAGTTTTTTGGGCAAACAGTAATAAGTAGTGCTAGTAATGGTAACGCTCCTAGTAATGCAGTACAAGTGTCAGTACTTGGTCCAGTAACAGAAATTTCAATTACTGTAGGTAAAGAGGTTGCTAATAGCTCAAATGTTACTATGCAATTTTATGAGTTAATCTATTGTGTGCCTACAGATACAGATAATGATGGTGTTCCAGATTTTTTAGATTTAGATTCAGATAATGATGGATGTTTTGATGCTTTAGAAGGTGGAGATAATATTTTATTAACTAATCTTAATTCTGATGGTTCTCTTGATGGTGCAGTTAATTCTACTACAGGAGTTCCAAATAATGTAAACACTACAAACGGTCAAACAGTAGGTGGTTCTAAAGATGGAGTCCCTTCTGACTCAAACGGTCAATGTGATTCAGATAATGATGGTGTTGTTGATGCTAATGATATTTGTAATGGTTCTGATGATACCATTGATATAGATAATGATAATGTTCCTGATGGATGTGATTTAGATAATGATAATGATGGTATTTTAGATACTAACGAAGGATACTGTGCTTCTCAAATTTTATCAGGTACTTGGAACATAAGTGGCTCTACAGCTTCATATGATTTTGGAAATGGAATTATAGCAGAAATAACAACGACTAATTCGTTACCATTAACTTCTGGGTCCTTTAGTAATGGTGACTTCTGGTCAGAAACATTAGCTAATTCAGTTTCATTAGAAAGTTCTTATGTATGGGGAACTTCTATTACTGTTAATTATGTTGATGAATTAGGTAATCCTATTACTGTAACAAATCCTATTATACATTTAGATAGATTAGGAGGAACTGATGGTGCTTCAACTCAGAATGGTGCTATAGTAACATTGTTAAATGGTTTAAGTTGGTCACAAATATCGACAGGTACTTCTGATTTTAACGTAACTTCAAATACAGCTTCTGACTCAGGTATTAATTTACCTACAGCAGCTTCTGGTCATACACAAGAAAGTACTCAAAATGATCCGGACGGAACAGCAGCAGGATCACTTCAGATAAATGGTGAGATTTCAAGTTTTACTTTAGAATTTGTTCAAGGTGGATTATTTGGAACAGGTACTGATGGAATTGAATTAATTTTGTCAGCATGTCAAAGTGTAGATACTGATGATGATGGTACTCCTGATTATTTAGATTTAGATTCAGATAATGATGGATGTTTTGATGCTTTTGAAGGAGGAGATGCTATTGATAGCTCATCTGTTGATGCTAATGGAGTTTTAATAGGAACAGTAAACAGTTCAACAGGAGTGCCAAGTGATGTCGATGTTAATAATGGTCAAACTGTTGGTTCTGCGCAAAATGATACAGTTCTTGATGATGAATGTAAAGTTAATATCACAATAGGCGATGTAACCGTAACAGAAGGCGATGATGCTACCGTTACAGTAAGTTTAGACAATCCAAGTAGTGTTGATACAGTAGTTGATATTGTAACGACAACGGGAACAGCAGGAACGGATGACTATACAGAAGTAACGATTACAGTTACCATACCAGCAGGTGATACAAGTGTAGATGTTGTGATTCCAACAACAGATGATACAACAGACGAGCCAAATGAAGACTTTACAGTCGACGGAACGGTAACTAGTGGAAACACGAGTAACACAGACCCAAGCGGAACAGTAACAATAGAAGATAATGATGATGCTCCAATAGTAAGTATCAGTGATGTAACCGTAACAGAAGGCGATGATGCTACCGTTACAGTAAGTTTAGACAATCCAAGTAGTGTTGATACAGTA